>CANIYB010000289.1 GCA_947471105.1 Cytophagaceae bacterium | reverse complement strand
GAACTAATTCGACAGCCATGTTTTGGTTACGAACCGATCGAAATTCACTATCTGTCCGAGCAATCACACCGTATTTTTTGACTGCATCGGCTAATTGTCTTCCTTGTTGGACACTCAAACTCAAAGGTTTTTCAATCGCAAAGTGTTTTTTAGCTTTTGCGGCCATTAAGCCCATCGGAATATGCCAATGGTCAGGCGTAGAAATCATCAGGGCATCAATTTTTTTATCGTTGATGACATCCCTATAATCGTCGACCGTTTGGCAACCCTTGTAAGCATTTACCCCATTTTTTTTGGTGTAAAAATCATTGACTGATTTTTGAGCTTCAGTTCTTCTCCAAAGATCTACATCGCAAACGGTTGTCACTTGAACACCTTCTACTGCCAATATTTGAGGTAAATTAGAGGCAAAAACTTGACGTCCTGTGCCAATAAAACCTACTGTTATGCGATTAGATGGTGCATTTTTACCAAAAACAGAAGAAGGGACAATGGAGGGAATAGCTATGGTAGCAGAAGTCAATGCTGTGTTTTTTAAAAAATCTCGACGCTTCATAGTTCTTTTATTTTAATATTTTTAAACGCTACATGATGCCCATGATCTTGCAATAAAATATGCCCTTCTGAAAGGGTAGCGAAATTAGGATAGTCTTTAAATTTACTATCCAACACCCCATTTTTGAAAACATCTGTTGATCTGTCAATCGCCAACACGCGTTTATTATCAAGCCAATGTTCAATGTAATAATCTTTAACTAAGATGCGAGAGGTATGCCAGATATCTATTTTGGTATCGGGTTTGTCGGCGGCAATAACATCATAAATGGAAGCTGTTTTTAGATCTTGAGGCAAATGCTTGTCATTGTAAATGTATTCGGCATCGTCAATTAATTGATATTCATATCCAGGCTGTGATCCTTGGGGTTTAGGCAGGCGTTCTTCGATGAAATATTTGACACCTGAATTACCCCCTTGGCCTATTTTCCAATCAAAAACCAATTCAAAATTGCGGTACTTTTTAAGCGTTACGATGTCACCTGCATCGCTTGATTCCACACCGGCCAATAATTCACCTCGTAGTTCTCCATCCTTTACCACCCAACCATGTTTAGGGAAATCTTTCCGGTAGGCCCCTCGCCACCCTTTTGTCGTTTTTCCATCAAAAAGTAACACCCATTTTCCTTTTTGATTAGGTTTGGCTAAAGCATTGGGCAGCAGGCAACTAATGAAATATAGAGCTAAACTGATTTTCTTAAAATATGTAAACATTGAATTTTATCTTTTAATGATTTTTAATTGAAATGTAAATTATAGTTTTAAACTGAAAATACAGCAAAAAAAATATGAGATAATTTCATCCTTTTGTTTCATAGAAATTTGCTAAAACTTTAGATGTATTTGCATTTATATTAATAAAAAAGCATTTTAAATCAAATTTTCAATATCGATCAAATACATTTGTCTTCCATTGCCTTCATGAGGTGAGTCAATGACCACTTTCTTGCCATCTGGACTAAAGCGGGGATGCAAGTCACAGCGCCATTCACCTGTATATTCGATGGGTGAACGAAAATGACCTAAGTCGATTCGTTTATCGGTCGGAATATGATATAAATAGGGTGTCTGTAATCGATCCTTCCCAGCATAATTATCATTTAAAATCCAATCCATTTTGTTCCCTATAGGCAAATAGGTCTGATGTCCATTTGTTGGCATTTTTTCTTTTCCAATTCTTTTATATTTCCCTGTTTTATCTTCAATTTCATAAAATCCCATTTCCTCTCCTTCGGGTTTGGTATAAACGCATACTTGTTCATTATTCTTCCACACAAAGTGAGAACTGAAGCCTGAAGGGTCTATGCAATAGAGGTCTTTGCCATTGGAATCACATGTAAACATTCTTGTGACAAAACCTCCTATTGCCATTTTTTGACGCTCATCTTTTTTAGCCCTCCATCGGTTTAGGAACAGAAATCGCTTTGAATCTGGACTAACTAAGAGATGATTGAACCAATGCCACTGATCTTCAACTGACTGCCCTTTACTAGGAATTTTGGCTATATCGGCAATGGAAAAAAGCATTTTACTTTTTCCGGTTTTAAGATCTATTTTATATAAACCTATGTCTTTGGGCGTTTTCTCTTCTGCATATGGATCAGGAATGCCCGCATATCCATACCCAGGACGAAGATCTTGTATACGAGAAAACTCGGTGCCAATGGCCCATTTCCCATTCGGGCTAATGGTATATATCGCTTTAGGCAGCGTCCTTGTACGTCCTGTTTTTATATTATAGACATGGCTGACAAATTGATTATCAATTCGGTCATTCCAAATAATTTCTGAATTTGATTTCGGAATCCATTGCAACATGCAACCTTGTTGCCATCCCCACGCATTACTTGTACCTATTTCGGTCCAACGATCCCCCTCTTGCAAGTCGATAATCCCAATTTTGATGATATCATTTGCCGTTGGTGAACGATGTTCAAAATCAACCTGCATGCCTAAAACATATCGACTCGTTGGGTCAAACTGCAGTTTATCATAATACCCAAACCAATGAAATTTTGAGCCTTTTGTGATTTTGCGAACGGGCGCTAGAATAGGTTTCGGCGAAGCACCATGATTTGAATTTGCTCCAAAAACAAAGGGCGCTATAGAAGTGATTTTTAGAAAATTACGTCGGTTAATTCCTGCTTGGCATTGTTTCATTTTTTTAAATCTTAATAGGTTTACTTTTATTTTTGAGTTCTTTTAAGTCAGAATCGATGATTAAATCGACTTTGCCAGCATACACTTTTGCTGAGAAGTTTTCTCCTAACTCTATATTATTAGTGGTTTTCAGATAATCATTCATGGCCTTATTAAGATAAATAAGTCCTTGAATGATCAAAATTATATTGAATGTATCGAGTTATTGAACCGTTCAATCTATTTCATCTCTCGTATTTAATTTTTAAATGATCCAATTTGGGCGGATATTTTTTAGGTCTTTTCAGTTCATAAGCGTGAATTTCCTGCCCTAATTGTTTCAAAAACGGATATCCAATGCGATCATAATCATACAGGTCATCATTAAATATTTCATCTTCATTACATAAAATAACGGCGGATACCATAAATTCAATTTGGTTTTCAAAGTCGACCACATAGGCATTGTCCAATAAAAACCCATAGGCATCTCCTACTTTGTTGAAAATCCGAAGGTTCTTATTTATGGATTCATTTTTATCGGCACCGTAATAAATAAATTTGCAATACGTTGGATGAAATGTCGAGTCCATCAGGTAATTGGGATACCTGGTTTCCGTGGGATATTGCGACATGTATTGATATAGGAAGGCATAATCCTCTTTCGTTAACTTAAATTGTTTCTTTGTCGGGAAGGCTTCGGGCAACATCAGTCTCTGCAAAAATTCATGCTGAGCAGCTAAAGGAAAGGCATTTTTTAAGGTAAAATCATAGGGTT
>CANIYB010000288.1 GCA_947471105.1 Cytophagaceae bacterium | reverse complement strand
TGATGTCCAATCTGGAATTATTGAAATTGACGGAGTGGCCTTACCTGATTATGAAATAGGCAGTTTGCGGAAGCATATATCGGTGGTGTTGCAGGATGTATTTTTGTTTAGTTCTTCCATTGCCTATAACATTCATTTGGGTGATACTGAAATAACGCATGAACAAATTGTGGAGGCGGCTAAGGCGGTTGGCGTACATGATTTTATTTTAAGTTTACCGGGTGGATATGACTATGAGGTGATGGAAAGAGGGGCTACGTTAAGCGTGGGTCAGCGCCAATTGATTTCTTTTGTTCGGGCGCTGGTACATAATCCTAAAATTATCGTATTGGATGAGGCGACAAGTTCCGTGGATACTGAATCTGAATTGCTTATTCAGTCGGCCATTTCTACCTTAATGAAAGGGCGAACTTCGGTAGTTATTGCGCATCGCTTGTCTACGATCCGACATGCCAACCAGATTTTGGTGATGGATAAAGGAGAGATAAAAGAGCGGGGAACACATGAAAATTTATTAAAATTAAATGGTTTATATGCTCAATTGTATCATTTGCAATTTAGTAAGTCAGTTTAATTCGGTAGGTAAAACAAATATGATTATCTTTGCGATCTTATGAATTTGAAAAAATATATTTTAGTGGGATTCGTTGCTGTGTTGGGCTTAAGTTCATGCGGTAAATTTGAGAAATTCAGAAAAAGTGCTGATTTGCCTACCAAGTATAAGGCGGCGGTCAATTACTACAAGAAGAAAGATTTTTCAAAGGCGGGTATTCTGTTTGACGAGATTATGCCATTGATGAAAGGAGATTCTACTCAGGAGTTGGCTACTTTTTATCAAGCCTATTGTGACTTTAATTTAGGCAGCTATACCTTAGCTAGTTCACATTTTAAGAAATTTGCGGAGGTTTTTTCTCGCTCTGAATTTGCTGAGGAGGCGATTTATATGTCGGCCTTTTCATTGTATAAAGATTCCCCCAATTTCAATTTGGATCAAACGGGAACGTTGGCGGCGATTAATGAAATTCAGTCCTATTTAAATAATTACCCTGAGACGAAGTTTAAGGACGATTGTACCAATATCATTAAGGAATTAAGGAAAAAATTAGAGAAGAAAGCGTATGAAAAAGCGAAGCTTTATTATAAGACTTCACCTTTTAATATTGCTTCTTTAAAGTCGTCTGTGATTGAGATTACAAATTTCCAACGTGATTTCCCAGATTCGGATTATAGTGAAGAGATGGCTTATATGAAGGTGTTGGCGCAGTATGATTTGGCCAAGAGCACGATTGAATCTAAGCAAAAAGAGCGTTACGCAGAAGCGTCCAAATTTTATTTGGATTTAATCGATAAGTATCCTCAAAGTGCCTACTTGAAAGAAGGAGAGAAAATGTATGAATTGAGCAATAAGGAAGTGGACCGAATTGCTAAATTGGAGGCTGAGTATAAAGCCATGCTAGAAAAAGAGAAGTCTAATACGTCAAAAGTGGCTACTGGACCTCAGTAGTTTTTGTCCTAGAAATTATTTAATTTTGCAATCTTAATTTAAAAAAATAACGAGATGTCTAAGATCCAAACAAATCCATCCATCATTACACGTGATGTTGATAAAATTGCTGTAAAGACAGGAAATGTATATGAGTCTGTGTCTATTATAGGCCAAAGAGCGCGTCAAATCTCAAGCAAAATGAAAGAGGAGTTGTCGGGCAAATTGTCTGAATTCGCTTCTTCTGTGGATAATTTGGAAGAAATTTTCGAAAACCGTGAGCAGATCGAAATTTCAAAATATTATGAGCGTATGCCTAAGCCATCTGCTTTAGCGATAGACGATTTTTTAACGGATAAAGTTGATTATCGTTTACGTGAAGAGGGTACCGAAGAGAAATAATATTTTCCGAATGATTTCACTATGAAATCTATTTTACTTGTAATTCTATGCTTATTAGGCTCCCGAGTGTTAAACGCTCAGGAGCTTCAAGCTTCGGTTACAATCAATACCGAGCAATTGCAGCTCGACCAACAGCGAGGATCATCCCAAATTTATACTGAATTGCAGCGAACCGCTCAGGATTTTCTATCGGGCCGTCGCTGGTCTATGGACAATTTTGCACCTGAAGAAAAAATCAAATTAAGCATTAATTTATTGTTGACAAAGGCCACTGCCCAAGGAGACTTTGAAGCGAATGCCCGCGTCCAAGTATTAAGACCCGTTTATGGGACTTCCTATGAAACGGTCATCCTAAATATGATTGACAAAAGCTTTAATTTCAAGTTTCAAACAGGGACACCTATTACCTACAATGACAATACTTTTATCGACAATTTAAGCTCCTTGCTGGCTTATTACGCCTATCTGTCATGCGCGTACCACTATGATTCTTTTGGTAAATATGGCGGCGATTTCTTTGTCCAAAAATTGAATAATTTAACAAATCTCGCTCAGACATCAGGGTCGGGTTGGGGCGTGGTTACCGACGTTCGATCTCGCTTGTCAATTGCTGAAAATTTGATTAATCAACAAGTGCAAGGGATGCGCGAAGTGAATTACATCTACCATCGGATTTTATTGGATTCATTTAAGGAAAAGCCTGATGAGGCGCGCAAGGGGATTTTGGATCTGCTGAATCAGATTCGATCGGTGAACCAATTAAGACCTGGCGCGGCTAACATCCGTGTGTTTTTTGATGCCAAATCGGATGAAATTTTTTCGATTATGGATGAGGCGACGGTTTCGGAGCGCCAACAAGCCTTCGCATATTTAAGTTTATTGGATCCGATTCGTACAGAGCAGTATCGAAAATTGATTCGATAACTAGGCTATATCGACCGCGGCCTTCATTTTTCAACGGCCAAGCCATTAGGACTTCAAGATTTTTTTTATTCGCTAAGATTTTCCCTTAGGACGAATTTCTAAAATCATCACCGTCTCCGTTTTATCACTTACTTTATTCCGATTGTCGATTCGATGTCCCATCACCCAAACAATAGATCCTTTGCTCAGTAAGATTTGCGTATTTTTTTTGATGTTCAAGGGTACTTTTTTATCTGTCAAAAAATCTGAGATCAGTTTTTTGGAATTCATGCCTAAAGGACAAAACCAATCTCCTTCTTGATATTTTCTAATTTCTAATGGAAATTCTAGGCTATCTGCATCTAGGCAAGCAAAATTGGGCGAAGTAGATGGCACAAATGATTCATTATTTTCCTCGATAAAAATGTGCAGTTCATTGGATCCAAACTCAACGATTTCATCTTCCTCTTGGATTAAGATAGGTTTGAATGCTGCGTGATCTTTAGGACTAATCACCCATTGATTTCGATCGATGTTTAGCATATGACTCGGCGATTCAAAAAGTTTCCCCACCTTATCTGCGGGATGTACTAAAATTTGATTGATGACACCAAAAGAAAAATTGAATTCCTGTAGATATTGCTGGGCAATGACCGTCCATTTTTCTACCGAAAACCCTTCGCCGAACGGTACGTAACTATTGCCATCGGCATCATGGGTCACTCGATTCC
>CANIYB010000287.1 GCA_947471105.1 Cytophagaceae bacterium | reverse complement strand
TAATTTAAATTTATACCGATTAGCATTTTTACATGCATCGGCATCCAAAGATAGCGTCGCTAAAACATACAAAGAGTCCAACGAAAGACTCGAATTCCTAGGCGACTCCGTATTAGGAATGATAACTGCCGCCTATTTATTTAAAAAATTTCCATTTAAAGACGAAGGATTTTTAACGGAAATTAGGTCAAGAATGGTCAGCAGAGAATCACTCAATGTGCTTGGCCGGAAATTAGGTCTTGACGAAGTCATCGAATACGAAAATCAGAAAAAAACAATCTTGTCACGCTCCAGCATGTATGGAGATGCGCTCGAGGCATTTATTGGGGCTATTTATTTAGACAAAGGCTTTGCTTTCACACAAAATTTCATCATTAGTAAAATATTGACTCAATATTTTGATTTAGAAATTGTCGTTCAAAACAATCCCAATTTTAAATCATTGCTCATCGAATGGGCACAAAAAGAGGGCAAGAAAGCCCAATTCACTCTTGAAGAGGAAGGTTTACATCACAATAAAGAATTTACCGCATTCGTTCTTCTTGACGGAGAAAAAATTTCCGAAGGAAAAGGATATTCAAAAAAGAAAGCCGAACAAACTGCAGCGATGAAAGCTTGTGAAGAGTTGGGCATTAAATAAACTCCCATGAAAACACCCAGTTTATTTGCACATTATTGGTCCGAAAATGAAACATTGACCACATTCCAAGAGGTCATGAATTGGGATATTAATCCCATTATCATCGAAATTATTCAAACCGAACTTACGCATCAACTTAATTCCGATTTCATTCAACATACTTTGCCTAATTTCAATTGGGAGTCCAATAGGTTTACAGAAAAATGGGGGGCGGCCATGCATAGCCTGCTAATCAATGTGACCCTACCTGAAAAAATTTGGCTGGATTGGATTCAAGACTTAACAAACAAGACTATCGGCACAACAGACGAAGCTAAACCAGCTTCATTAGAAGAAGTCTACCCGTCTTTCGACGAATTGTTAAATGCTGAAGTATATTATAGCTCACCAGCTGATTCATTAGAAGACATGAAAGAAGAGGATGAGGTGATAGAAGAGGTTATTGAGATTAATGAAGAAGTCATAAACAATATAGAAGAAGAAGAAGAAGAAGAAGATAATGATGAGGAGGAGGAGGAGGAAGTTGATTTAACGATGGACCAAGAATTACCTAGTAGTCATGATCATGAGTCCATTGAGTTAGGTTCCGTCGTATTCACTGAGGCTATCGAGGATCAAGAGGATGAGAAGAATCAAGAATTTGTGCAAGAAAATATAGACATCGAATTTTCTGTATTAAATTTAGAAATTGGCCCCAAAGCTCCTACTGATAAAAAAATACTGGATATCTTAGGCGATTCCCCTGAAGAAAAGGTTTTTGAGACGCTTCAAACGAATCAAGACAATTCCCTAAAAGATAGAATTCATACCGAAATGACTTCTTCCTTAGCTGAAACTCTACCTCTTTTTCAAAAGATCAATTTCATTCAAAATTTATTTGACGGAGAATCAACCTATTTGGATCAAGTTATTCAATTCATCGACCATGAGGCAAATAATTCCACCGATTGGAAATCAATCTTACAAACAAAATATGAAGCATACCAACGAGTTGACAATCAAGAATTATGGAATGAACTCTATGAACTTATTGAGAGAAAATTCAGTTAATTGATCTAAATGATCAGTTTTTAGCCCTAGATTCAGGAATAAACGAAGTAGTTTCATCTAATAATGAAACTACTTTTTGTTTTAATATTTTTGCTTGCTTTTCAAGAGCTTTTAGGCCAACAATCAGATATGGTAGCCGATGAGGAAAAGCAATCCAATTATAATTATTTTCTACAAAATCCGCTTCAAATTAACCAAGTAACAGCGGATGAGCTTTCGGCTTTAGGAATTCTAACTTCGAACCAAATTTCAAACTTTATTTCACACCGAAATCAGGTTCAATACTTTGAATCAATCTTTGAGCTCCAAACAATCAAAGGTTGGGATCTAGCCCTTTTAAAAAAGATAAGACCATTTTTACGCTGCGATAAAATAAATAAAAAATGGTATGATTTTTTGGAGGCAAAACATCAATTGATTATCCGAAACGAAACTACCCTAGAAGAAAAAAAAGGGTTTAGTCCTAAAGATTCAAGAAGTAAAACGAGGTATTTAGGTAATTCATGGGGTCATTTAGCTCGATATCGAGGCCAATTGAATACCTATTTGCGCGTAGGTGCTTTAATCCAAAAGGATGCGGGAGAAGTCAACTACCTTGATTTCAAAAGCATTTTTGTCGAAATTAAGCCAACCCGTTGGGTTGATAAAATTATCATTGGAGATTTCATCAATCAATGGGGTCAGGGCCTAGTCCAATCCGGTGGTTTTTCTTTAGGAAAAAGTTTTGAAAGCATCAAAGCCACACAAAAATTTCATTTGGGCGCTATTCCGTATACATCTAGCGGGGAAACCTCTTTCTATCGAGGATTAAATGTCCAATTTCATGTGAATTCATTTAATTTTCAAGCCTATGGCTCTTTTAGAAATTTGGACGCTAGCTTGAGTTCAGATAGCACGGAGAGTTCAAGAAAAATTAATTCCTGGATTGAAGATGGGTATCATCGAACATCCACCGAATTATCCCATCAATCAAACGTGGAAGAAACAGCTTGGGGCGGAAGTTTACAATGGATTCATAAACCCAGCCATTTGGCTATTCAATTTAATCTATCCCATACACTTTTTTCCTTAGAAAAGTCAACATCACCTTTGGCCTACAAGGTGAATTCTTGGTCCGGAAACCAAGTTCAAAACTATTCAATCAGTTTTCAAGCCCCCATACAAACTATTCATTTCACAGGCGAATTTGCCTGGATGCCTGAAAATCACTTCGCGGTAATTCAAGGTGGAGCCTTTGCCGTTTCTAAAAAAACGGATTTGTCTTACCTATGCAGGTATTATGCAAGCTCCTATTTTAGCCCTAAGGCAAATGGATTAGGGGAAAGTGCAGAAACAACAAATGAAATGGGCCTCTTTATAGGGAATCAAATCACTTTTGACAAGAGAAATAAACTATCTAATTACCTAGATATCTTTAAATTCCCTGGGTTAAAATATGAAGTATCCCAACCGAATTCATGGGGATGGGAATTGTTGAGCCGATACCAATGGGAAAAAAGAGGGAAATATACGTTTTTTGGCCAACTAAAATGGACGTCTAAACAAAATGATATAAGTCGGAGCAACACGGAATTAACTCGGAATCATTTAATACAAACGAGCCTAGACCTACATCAGTTTAAGGCCAAGAAACTGGATTTCCACACACGCATAATGACATGCCTTCTGATAGGCTCAAACACATACGAAACAGGTTTACTTGTATTACAAGATGTCAAATACCAAATGCGATCCTTGGGGATTCAATTAAGAATAGGGTTTGTAAGTTCATCCTCCTATGATTCAAGATTATATGCGTATGAAGTGGGTGTTCCGCTATCATTTTCGCTC
>CANIYB010000286.1 GCA_947471105.1 Cytophagaceae bacterium | reverse complement strand
GGGTAGCATATTGGACATTAAAAATGTTTCTCTATTTAAAAATACAGTAGACGTTCGGTCTTCTGAATTACATAAATGTCCGCGGTCGTATCCCGTGTACTTATAATCGGACTCGTCAATCACGTAAAATGATCTAGGAAAGCAATCGTCTTGAATAAATTTATTAGAGCGAGCAACAGAACCGACATCAGCGTCTTCGAGCGTCCAGGCTACCCAATTAGCCCGACCCAAAACACCATCATAGGACATGGCGTAGCTCGATTTTACAGATAAATAATTGGATGTGGATGCAGTATTTGCCCCAGAAATATTCACAATTCCTACAGGTAACACCTGTAGGAAAAATGAAATAATAAGATTTAAAATCATCTTTTAAACGAGAATAACCAAGATAATAAAGTTGGCTGAGCAAAGGTATTATCCCATGAATTGTGATTTACCCCTGGATATTCCGTGTATGTCACATTAGCTCCAGCCTCTTGTAAAGCAGCTACTAATTCCCTTGAATGTTTCACCGGAACTACCGCGTCGGCATCTCCATGATTCACCCATAAAGGCAATTTTTTAGCATATTTTTTCACATAGGTCAAATCCGCCCCTCCACAAATTGGGATCGCCGCTGCAAACATTTTTGGATTTCTTGAAACCGCTTCCATGGTCCCCATGCCACCCATCGATAAGCCCATGATGTATAAACGTTTTTTATCGGCAACTTTCGATTTAACCAAACTTTTGACCAAATCTATGGCAGATTGTAAAGGCCAATTGATATTTTGGGAATAGTCGAAAACAAATAATGTTGGCTTTTGTGTTCGATCAATCTTCACTGAAGACCAATAGGAATCTTTGGGACATTGAGGAAATATAACAATCGCAGGGAATTTGGTTTGGTTTTGAGGATTCAAAAATACTTGCGTCCCATATTTCATTTGTGCCACATTATCATCTCCTCGTTCACCCGCACCATGCAAAACCAAAACAACTGGATACTTGGCAGAAGGGTTAAAATTGGCCGGGTATAAAATCTGATAGGATAAACTTTGACCTGACTCATTCACATAGGATTTCTTTTCAAAAACACCTTGAGCAAAAATTTGAACACTTAAAATAAGAAGCGCGAAGGCAAAAAATAATTTTTTCATAGGATTTTTTCTAAAATTAAATAAAATACAGATGGACATAATAGGCAACCCATTCCGGTCGCAAAAGTAGCTGTTAAAGCCCCATAAGGAACTAATTTAGTATCTGTTGCCGCTAATCCAGCAGAAACACCCGATGTGGTGCTCATCATTCCCCCATATATCATGGCACTATGCGCATTATTTAAACCAATATAGGGAGCAATAAATGGGGTAGAAATCGTGACAAAAATAGATTTAACAACTCCTGTAGCGATGCTTAATGCAATTACCTCAGAGCTAGCTTGTAACGCGGCCCCTGTCACGGGACCTACGATAAAAGTACAAGCGCCTGCTCCTATGGTAGCTATACTTTTAGCGTCATGATAGCCAAAAAACATCGCAATCACTGAACCGCCAACAAAAGAAACCGTTGTTCCCAAAACTAAAGAAATGGCTCCGGCTAAACCTGTTTGGCGAATCAACATAAAGCTGGCACCCATCGCAGTAGAAACAATAGCGAAATCCCTAAACATGGAACCCCCTAATAATGACATTCCTGAGAAAATAGAAATGTCGGCAATTCCTTTTGAGCCACCCGTATGCAATCCAGCGAAATAGGCGACGATTAAACCTAACAAAATGGAAACAGCCGCTCCAGGTATCTTGTTTTTTAAGACATGCTTGGAAATCAAAAAGCCCAAATAGCTAATGATGCCTACCGCCACAAAAGCTACAATCAAGCCATTCTTTTCAAAAAAGTTGATAACAATTTCCATCCTAGTTGTTTAATGGTGATTTAGTTAATTTAACTAATAATGGAATGCAGGCGAAACACATAAAAACAGGAATGACACCAGCGAGAATGGCTAATAAACCAGAATCAAGTGCCACCACCACGTTTTGAGTAGCTGACATAGCCACAATCACGGGAATGTACATTTGGCTCCAAAACAAAATTCCTTTTTCCGCTTCAGCAGAAAATAAATTCCGTTTGTTAAAATAGTCATGCGCTAAAATCAAAAATAACATGGCAAATCCAACTCCCCCAACATTGGCTTTGACACCAATCCATTTGGCTAAAAATTCACCTACCAATTGGCCTAATATATAACAGGCACCTAAAAATGAGACTCCATAAATAACCATTATTTTATTCGTTTTAACATGTCAGAAATAGGAAATCGAATCGCTTGACCCATGGGTTTTTTACCCCGATAACTAATCACGCGCATTTCGACAGCATCCTTGGGCACAGTGATAATCCCTAATGCAGCAGGATAAAAATTGTCAGGTAATGAATGATCAAAACTATAATGAAATGAAATGTTATCCACTTCCGCCGTCATATCTACCTGTATTTCTCCCTGAGACGTTTTTGAAAATTTAAAGATAGGATCATACATGCTTCGAGCATATTTTATCTCAGCTACATCAGAACGCTCAAAATGGTTTTCTACTCGGCCAATAAAATTATTCCAATTTTTATTCTCATCGCTTGACCATAAATCTTCAGCCACAGCCCATGCCCGTGGATATAACATATATTGCAGATGTCGATAATTAAATAATTGCTCAGACCATAAATTTGCTTGGCCGCCTTTAATTAATTCCGCATTTACCCCTTGAGGCACCGGATTGAAATCGTAAGAATTTTTCAGTCGAACAGTTTCATAGACAGGAGGCTCAATAATTCCATCGCCCTGCATTAAATCCAGATATACATTTGAATTAGGCGTCATGACCACTTGGTGTCCATCATTTGCCGCCTGTATACCTCCTTTAATTCCTCTCCAGGACATTACAGCTGTATTTTTAGGCAATCCGCCTCCTTCTAAAATCTCATCCCAGCCCATCATTTTCTTCCCTTTAGAAGTGATAATTTTTTCTAATCTTCGCGTGAAATAGGCTTGAACTTCTTGGGAATTCGCTAAACCCTCCTTGATTCGCAGCGCTTGAATTTGAGGATTTTTATCCCAATAATTTTTAGGACATTCATCTCCACCCATGTGAATATATTCAAAAGGAAACAACTCAGATACTTCACTAAAAACCTTGTCTAAAAAGGTGTAAACCTTTTCATTGGCAGGACATAACGTATTATCCTGTAATGCAATCGCATGATCAGTAGACCAATCAATAAAAGGTTCGCCAGAAATAACTTGGTAATTTACGGCCTCAGGTGTACATGAAAGTTCTGGATAAGAAGCCACAGCGGCCATGGAATGTCCGGGAACATCAATTTCAGGCATGATATCGACAAACCGATCTTTGGCATATTTGACTAATTCCCGGATGTCATCTTGCGTAAAAAATCCACCAAAATCACGAGGTTCATTGGGCTCCGGTTTAGAAAACTCCGTAAATCGGCCTATTTTCTTCACATTAAAAGCACCCTTTTTAGT
>CANIYB010000285.1 GCA_947471105.1 Cytophagaceae bacterium | reverse complement strand
TTAAGCTTAATTTATGCATCGACTTGTAATTGGCCAAATTATCAAGGACATCAGAATAGAGCGTATCTAACTCTTGGCTCGTAAACTCAAGGTCAAAAACGCGTGCGGTCCCTTGAAGATCTGATTTTGTTTGAGCCAAAGCGGAAAAGCTACAAAGCATCAAAAACACAAATTTTTTCATGTTAAAAAAAGTTTGTTGGATGATTATAAAAAATCAAGGAAGGTTTGCACCTTCCTTGACAATTTATTAATAATAAAAACGTGAATTACATCGTGCAACTCATATCAGCCCCGCAACATTGAGGTGATTTGATTTTACCTTCGCATGAGCGGCAAATAGAAATTTGAACTTGATTCCCATCAGGCAAAGTCAACATATCATTTTCTAAAGGTTGATCACATTTTGCACAAGAAGCATTTACTGCCATTCCGCAAGATTTACATTCGTACGTAGCCATATCGATTATTTTAAATATTTGTTTATTCCTATGAACACCTCAAATGAGGCAGAAACTTAATTTTTAAATTTAGTTAATATTTATTTTTAAATGAAGTTTCTCATTTTAAATTACTCGTTAAACCTTTAAAATCATGAATTGTTTGGCTAATTTATTTAAATTTAAAGCACAATTCAGCAATCTATCGCTCCTATCACCTACATGAAAATTAACCTCAGTATTGTGCTTTTATTGATTGCTCAGTTAAGTCTAGCACAAACAAAATTAGTTTTACTGGGTACAGGAACACCCTTTGCAAACCCTGATCGGTCTGGGCCAGCTTTAGCTATTGTGGTCAATGGGCAAAGCTATGTGGTAGACGCCGGACCCGGGGTTGTCAGAAGAGCCAGTTCTGCTTTTGCTAAGGGCATTAATGGTTTGGACGCGTACCAACTAAAACGTCTTTTTATCACACATTTGCATTCGGATCATACGGCTGGCCTGACGGATTTTATCTTTACCCCAGCGGTTTTAGATCGAAATGCGCCCTTGGAAATCTATGGACCCAAAGGCATCCAATACATGGTAAACCACTTCATGAAAGCATTTAAAGAGGACATAGATATCAGAATTCACGGACTGGAATTTGGCGATGCGAATGGATACCAGGTTAACACGCATGAAATAAAACCCGGACTTATTTACCAGGATTCATTGATCAAAATCAAAGCGTTTAAAGTAAATCATGGGGCTTGGAAAAATGCATATGGGTATAGATTTGAAACGGCGGATAAGGTCATAGTGGTTTCAGGAGATTGTACTTACAGCGAATCCTTGATTGAAAATGCCAAAGATTGTGACATTTTAGTGCATGAAGTATTCTCCATGACAGGTTTAGAAAAAAGAGAGCAACGGTGGAAAAATTACCACAGCACTTTCCATACTTCACCGGCCCAGTTAGCAAAAATAGCCAACAAGGTCAAACCCAAATTATTGGTTCTAACGCATCAATTATTTTTCGGAACTAGCCCAGAAAACTTGTTGAAAGAGGTGCAGGAAAATTACCGAGGTGCCGTTGTCAATGGAAATGATTTAGATGTTTTTTAAGCATTTCATTGCCGAATACAGCGAATTGAGAAACCGCCGGCTTTAAAATGTTTGGATATCTTCGCCTGGGATGAATCTAAATCTAAGGCAAAAGCCTCCACGCCATTCGCATCTAAGGACCAATATCTAGCCATGCGCCCGGTGTCATAAATGACTCCATCTTTCTTCCCCCTACTTCCGGCTAAAGACAATTTCAAAGTAGACTTTAAAGCACCTTTGGCATGACGAAATTCCCATGATTCTATTTCGGCCAACCATTCCTCTTTAGTTGGAATGCCAAATCCACTGGGGCAAGGATTATTGCTCACATCCCAAACCTTCGGAGATAAGGTGTCCGATTGCCAGTGATGCGGCAAAAAGGGTGAAATAATAAAATTAGCATGCGAAGGCCGATTGGATGTTGATTTTCCTTTTTGAAGTTTAGAACTTCTTAATTGATGTCCATCTTTAGATCTTCCCCACTGATATAAATCCCCAAAAGCGTTGGAATCTTTTGAATGTACCGCAGGCCTTTTAGCCCCTAAATTACGGTCCATCCAGACTCGTCCTGTTTTGGAAATGACCACCGGAACAGGGTCAACATTTTGAACGGATGAAAAGACACTCAAATAAATCAACAAAAAAGGGATCATTTAACCGGCGCAGCAAATCCGATCTTCGCTAAATCATCAAAAAGCTTTTGAACTTTTGAAATCCCTTTGGAATCATTTAGGTCATAATACCGGTATACTTCCATATCCGTTTTGTGTATTCCATTTTCCTGAATAGCACCCTGAGATTTATACTCAGAAATTACCCAATCAGCTACGATCTTATAACTTACTTTATCATTTTCCTTAAAACGAAATGCACGATTCAAGGTGAAGGTTGGCGCATCTGCTTTAATTTTTGTCTCTGGATATCCCTCTAACATGCTGAATTCCATCGGCTTGCTTGTGGCATTCATGGGAGAGCCGGCAATGACAATGGGCTTATGGGGACCTTTAAACCTTTGAATCGCTCTTAACGCCATTAAAACGGAAGTTTTATGATGCCCATGCTGGCCTGCGTGTGGAAGCATCGTAATCACGAAATCATAGTCACGATCGGCCAATAAGCGATCCATTCTTCTTTCTACATACGGGATATCCCAATTTTTACCAGAAATATAAGGTTTAGGGTCCGTCGTGTACCAATCGTCCGGTTGCTCCATAAAATAGATATTACGAACCCCCATGATTTTACCGGCATTCAAAATCTCTTGCTTTCTGAGCATCGGTAAATGTGTGCGGGCTACAATGGAATCTGTTAAGTTCAGGCCGTAGTAAAGGGCGCCCAATTGTGAATCGGCAAAGCCTCCACCTCCGTCGGTCATCACAGCCATGTCCACCGTCCCTTTCATTTCGTGGGTAATTTTAAACATGGTCACGGAAAAACCTGTTTCATCATCGGGATGGGCAGTGACCACTAAAACTTTAGGTCCTTGACCGAATAAAGACAAGGTCATTAAGGAAAAAAGTACTGTGAAAAAAGTGCGTGTACGTTTCATATGTATTTGAGTTTTATTTTGGTATTATTTGGCGTTAGCCAATTGATGTATGGTATTTTGAACAAGGCCATCGATCGATTTCCCATTCTGGCCCATGAGTTGATATTTTATTTCCATCCCCCAAGTTGGCTTAATCGCGGGAATGGTCAAAAAGATCGATTTCAGATCAGGCCCTAATTCTGCTTTTTCCACCTGGATGGTTTTTTCATTATGATGCTTAGATCCATATTTTCTTGATCTCAACAGATCCCAAATCTTAACTTGATAATTAGTCAGATTAGAAACACTCGTAGAACTTAATGGGTTTGCAAAAACCAATTGAATCCCTTTGTTGGTCGCATGAATTTCCAAGGGCACATTGACCGGTTTATTGGTCGGTTTTATCCGATACAAACCACCCAATTGAGATTGTGTGGAACCCCAGGCCGATAAACCACACAGGTACAATTGACCATCTTGCG
>CANIYB010000284.1 GCA_947471105.1 Cytophagaceae bacterium | reverse complement strand
GTGCCCACTTACCAAAGTATGGAATCCTTTAGGCCATTATTGAGCTACTCATCTGATGATTATTTTGGTTTACTAAATCCAGATGAGGGCGATTGGCTTGAAGGTGAAAAAACAAATAAAAAGACGCTCCAAGTGGCTATTGGCAGAATTCCTGCAAAAAATCCCAGTGAGGCCAATTTCTTTGTGAACAAATTAATTGCCTTTATTGAATCAAAAAAGACGAATCGTTTCAAACCTGAGGTACTCGCATGGGTGGCAGATGATGGGGATGCGAATATTCACATTCAAGATGCAGAAGATTTTTCCAATCTAATGATCCAAGAGGCAAATGATGTAAGCATAAAAAAGCTTTATTTAGATCAATTTGAACAGGAAATGGCGGGCGGAATGTATACCTCTAAAAAAGCCAAAGATGCCGTAATTTCTTTATTTAATTCAGAAGCTGATTTTATACATTTCATCGGACATGGATCAGAAAGTGGCTGGACAGATGAAAAAATACTGACCAATAATGATTTAGTTGGCCTGACGAATTTACAACACTTGCCATTTTTATTGACCGCTACTTGCCAATTTGGGCGATTTGATGATCCAAACCAATTATCTGGAGCGGAAATTTCATTAATGTCCACAAAGGGAGGCGCAATAGGACTCATTAGTACAACAAGGCCTGTTTTTCAAAGCAGTAATTACCTTTTTGGTCAATCGTTTTATAAAAACTTAATTGATCATAGAACCCAAGTAAAATATCGAATGGGGGATTTATTTAAAGAAACTAAAAACAATAGCCAAACGGGTGTTATCAATCGAAATATTAGTTTTTTGGGTGACCCTACGCTAGAATTGCCCTGGACAGGACAATCCATAACAATAAAAACAGATACCATCATTCCAGGTTCAGGGAAAGTTCTTGAAGGCCAATTGTTGACGAACGTTTCAACGATTTCAAATGCGCAAATAAGGACAAACCTTTATTCCCCACCCATTAAGAAAAAGACATTAGGTACAAAAACAAACGCCTATGAGTATTTTACTGAGGGCGATTTAATTTGGACTTCTAATATTCAAATGACTGGAGGTGGTTTTTCTGTTAGTCAAAAATCAGTACCAAACACCAAAGGACCTTTAACTTGCAAAGTTATAGGTCAGTCAAACACTGGAGAAAAAATCATTGGATTCAAATCTCTTCCCGTTTTGATTTCCAACTCCGCTATCATTGATTCAAAGCCTCCTAGTATTTCCGTATTGGAGCCAGAATCAAACAAATTCCAAACGATGAATAGCAGTTTTGAATTAAAAATTAAAATAGAAGATGATAACTCACTTCGTTGGGCAAATGACAAAAACGAATTTGCCGAGTTAATCGTGAATGACACCCTCAAAATTAAGTTATTAGATTATTTTATTCCCGATATAGGTTTTCCTCAAAAAGGGATATTTTTATACCCATTCAAAAACTTAAAATCAGGAAATTATACTTTTAAAGTGAATTGTTGGGATGGAAATTATAACCAACAAAAACTAATTTTTGAAATCAAAGTAATAAATTCGGATGCGAGTCGTTTAGAATGGGTAATATTTCCCAACCCGATGAGTAACCGCATGCAATTAAGGGCAATCGGTCAGATACCTTGGGATATTTACCAATATGATTTAAGTGTTTACAATGTTATAGGTCAGCTAGTTTTATTAAAAAAAGGGGCTGTTACCTATTTTTCAAATGTAGATTTTGAATTACAAATTGACTGGGGTGAAGAAGAGTTAGTCAAATTAAATGGCGAATCAGTTTTTAAATTGGAATTATTCCCAAGCAAAAACAATGAAAATATTTTAATAAAAGGTAAATTCACTACCCTAAAATAAATTTTACAAAATATTTTACATATTTAAACACTAAATACTTTAAAAATACTTATTTTTGACCTTAAATAATTTGCAATTACTAGACAATCTAATATTTAATAACCGATGACGACAAAAATTTCTATTCTCCAAAGATCATTACTATCCGCAATAGCGCTTTTAGTATGTAACTTCGCAATAGGTCAAACTTTGGTTTCAGGTCAGTTGAATTCTGGTAGAATCCCAACGCCAACCATGTTATTCTTGAATGTAACACCAGATGCGCGCTCTGCTGCCATGGGTGATGCTGGAGTAGCAATTTCTTCTGATGTCAATGCAATTTATTGGAATCCTGCAAAATTAGCTTCAGCTGATAAAGATTTGGGATTTGCCATTTCATATACTCCATGGTTACGTAACCTAGTGAATGATATGGCACTTTACAATATCGCAGGATACAAGAAAACAGCCAAAGGTCAGGCATTCGGATTTTCGATCAATTATTTTGACCAAGGACTTTTCCAAGCTACAACAGCTTCAGGAACAAGTGCAGGTAACTTTAATTCCAAGGAATATGCTTTGACAGTATCACATGCTAGAAAATTGTCAAATACATTGTCATTAGGGGTAAACTTAAAATACATCAATTCTAATCTTTTAGGAAATTATCAAGGCGCAGGTACTTCAGCTATGCAACCAGCTCAAACGGTAGCTGCTGATTTGTCTCTTTACTGGAATAATACTTCTGAAAAGAATTGGAATTATACGTATGGTTTAATGTTATCTAATATCTCTGGAAAAGTTTCCTATGGTGGCTTAGATAAGAACTTTATCCCAACAAACTTAAGAGCTGGTATTGCCGCTGTTAAAAATGTAGATGATAAGAATAAACTAACATTTACGTTAGATTTAAACAAATTGATGGTTCCAACACCAACAAAAACGGATCCTACTGGTTCTAATTCATCTGCAATAGGTGGAATCTTTGGTTCATTGTTTGATGCAGAAGATGGATTTGGAGAAGAATTAAAAGAATTTACTACATCATTAGGAGCTGAATATTTATTTAATAACACTTTTGCTTTACGTGGTGGATTTTTCAATGAATCAGAAATGAAAGGAAATCGTAAATATTTCACTTTTGGAGTTGGACTTAAATTAGATCAAAAATATGGCTTTGACTTTGCATACTTAGTTCCAACAGGAACAAGCAGTCCATTGGCAAATACATTAAGAGTTACTTTATTAGCAGCGATCAACAACGATACTCCTAAAAAATAATTAAAAAATATTTTTTTATTGCAAATGACATTCATAACTGAATGTCATTTGTTTTTTATAACGACCTATTTAGATGTTGGACAGAAGCAAAGCACCCGGAGCATTCCCTATTGAAAAAATAAAATTTCCTTCTGCCCTTAAGCACACTTTAAAAAATGGCATAGTCGTAAACTCGGTCAACCTAGGAGAACAGCCTGTTTTCAAATTTGAGCTAAGTACAAAAGCAGGAGGTATACATAGCGACGTAGCAGGTTTAGCAAGTTTAACAGCTCAATTAATGAAGCGCGGTACAAGCAAGCATGATGCCTTACATATTCATCAATCATTTGACTTTCATGGTGCATTCTGGGATATTCAAGCTACCTTAGATCAAGCTACATTTACCGTCTACGGATTAGTTAAACATTTCGGCGC
>CANIYB010000283.1 GCA_947471105.1 Cytophagaceae bacterium | reverse complement strand
TTATTAATAAAAGAAAGAAAAATAGATGCTATTTTGTCGGAGTATAATTCAGATTCAAAACCTGGTGCAAGTGTACTGGTATTTCAAAACGATAAAATTGTTTTTCAAAAAGGCTATGGTGTAAAAGAACTCAGCAGTTTTGAAAAGATAGATCCTTTCACCAATTTTAGATTGGCTTCTGTGACAAAACAGTTTACGGCCATGTCTATTATGTTACTTGCTAAAAACAATAAAATTTCTTTAGAAGATCCACTAACTAAATATTTTTCTAGCTTTCCAGCATATGGTAAAAAAATAAAAATAAAACACTTACTTACTCATAGTTCAGGCTTGATGGATTACGAAGACCTCATGCCATCTACCCAACAAAAACAATTGCATGATACCAATTGCTTACAGTTAATGTACATAGCCGATTCATTGTATTTCCCAGCAGGCACTAACTATAAATATAGTAATACGGGTTATGCCATCTTAGCACTCATTGTAGAAAAAGTAAGTGGACAAGATTTTGCTGTTTTTTTAAAGGAAAATATTTTCAAACCCTTGGGTATGAAATCCACGCTAGCCTTTGAAGAAGGAAAGTCAACAGTCTTAAATAGAGCTTACGGTAGTTCCTTTGAAAAAGGAGTCTGGACACAGACCGACCAAAGCCTTACCAGTGCAGTATTAGGGGATGGGGGTATTTATACCAATGTCATTGAAATGACTAAATGGGTGAAGGCTTTATGGGACTATAAACTCATCAGTGCTGACATGCAAAAAAATGCATGGAGTAGAAAAAAATTAGACAATGGCAAAATGATTGATTATGGATATGGATGGCATGTAGAAGATTATAATAATATTACACATCCCTACCATGATGGAAGTTCTATTGGATTTAGAAATAATATTTTATTATTCCCAGAGAAAAAATTAATGATTATTATTTTAACCAATAGAAACGAAGGAGACCCCATTATTGAAGCTAAAAAAATTGCAGACCTTTATTTGAATTAAGTCTTAATTGATTTATACCATTAATATATTTTATTAATGTGTATATTTTAAAAAAAATTATAAAAAACGATTGCTATGTATACTTCTATTAGTGCTTTTAAATATATCACTCCATTTATATTATATGTTTTATCTCTACTTGCTTTTCAAGGGGAAGGTTTAATATGTTATGCTCCTTTAATGTATACTTTTTTTGCAGTACCCCTGCTTGAACTATTTATAAAAGCCAGCCCCGCTAATTTAGACGAAGTAGAAGAATCCTTAGCGAAACAAAATAAACTATACGATTTCATTTTATATGCAGCTGTGATTATGCAATATTATTCTCTTTGGATTTTCTTAAATTCTTTACAAGCCCCTGCTTTATCTACAGCCACCATAGCAGGTAGAGTCATCAGTATGGGCTTATTATGTGGCGCCTTTGGAATTAATGTAGCACATGAATTAGGTCACCGTGTCAATAAAATGGAACAAACCTTTGCCAAAATGCTTCTATTAACTAGCTTATACATGCATTTTTTTATTGAGCATAATAAAGGCCATCACAAACATGTGGCAACAGCTTCAGATCCAAGTACGGCTAAGTACAATCAATCTTTATATGCCTTCTGGCCGCAAACTTTAATAGGTACTTATAAAAGTGCCTGGAAAATTGCGAATGAAGAATTAAGTAAAAAAGGACATGCTTGGTTTTCCCTTAAAAATGAAATGCTTTTATTCCAAATCATTCAATTGCTTTTATTAGTAGGAATTTTTAGCTTGTTTGGACTAAGTACCACTTTATTATTTATGGTAGCTGCTTTAATGGGTGGTTTATTATTAGAGTCGGTGAATTATATTGAACACTACGGACTTACTAGAAATGAAACAGGAGACCATCAATTTGAAAGAGTACAACCCCATCATAGCTGGAATAGCAATCATATTATTGGTCGTTTAATGCTATTTGAATTAAGCCGTCATAGCGATCATCACTACTTAGCTTCTAGAAAATATCAAATACTAAGAAGTTATGACAATGCACCACAAATGCCAACAGGCTATCCTGGTATGATTTTACTTTCATTGGTTCCTCCTTTATGGTTCAAAGTAATGAACAACCAAATGAAAAAATATAATTTAAAAGGCTAATTAAAATAATACGTCTGCACAAAAAAGGTCCCTCGATAAATTGGGGGACCTTTTTTATATAAAGCATCTTGTACTTTAACTTACCAATGCTTACTGTTTCAATTTAACTACAAATATGCCTGAAGAAGAAATACTATTAGGCCTAAGTGAGGTTAAATCAATCACTATATCTTTTCCTTTTTGTTTCCAATTTGTTTTTACATCAGCTCCTAAAACAGTTGCGGTAGCGCTGCTAGGTAATTTTAAATCTCTGACAGTAAGTGTATTTCGATAAGAAGGCACAATACAATAAATATCATTTCCTTTTTTAGTGAAAAAAGTTTCAATATAAGCGCTATCGCTTTGCGGCACCACTAGTTTTGCCACATTATAATTAGCCATAAAACTAGCGCCCTTCTTAGGTGGTACATAGCCCTTGCTCCACTGAGCAGGCCTCCAGGCTTCTGTTTCATAAATGGCTTCTCCATTCATTGCTAACCAATCTCCTATGTCCGATAAACGTTGTTGCATAATCACTGGAATGCTGCCATCTGCTGCAGGTCCAATATCTAATAATAAATTACCGCCTCTTGAAACAATATCCCCTAGCATTAAAATTAAATCATGACTGCTTTTATAATCTTTTAATTGTTCATTTCTATTATAGCCATAAGAATACCCTACTCCCTGACTTTCTTCCCAAATGATACTGGCGTCCATACCACTTCCATATTCTGAAGTCGTATACATGGCTCCATGATTTTTTTCTCTTGTATTATTACCCCAACGATCATTCACGACCACTTCATTTTTTACAGGTGATTCATTAAATAACCAAGCAAGTAGTGCAGGGCTTTGCCAAGCGGTATCTGAAATATCCCATTCTCCATCTGAAAAAATAACAGAGGGCTTATACTTGGTGACTAAATCTTTAAACTGTGGTGTCATATGTTCAGTCACATATTTTTTACGGTCATGCATCCATAAGGGATTAAACCATTCGTATAAAGAATAATAATAACCCATTTTAAGTCCTGCATCTCTAACTGATGTAGATAAATCTCCTAATAAATCACGCTTAGGCGTTCCTGTCACTGCATTCCAAGGTCTGTTCCAATCACGATCGGCTTCAGCACTATTCCATAAGGTATAGCCATCATGGTGTTTAGAAGTAAGTACTACATAACGAGCACCCGATTTTTTAAATACATCGGCCCATTGATTCGGATCAAACATTTCTGCTTTGAACATAGGCTCAAACTGATCATAAGCAAAACTGCTTCCATAATTTTTATTATGAAAGGCCATAAAATCTTTTTGTTTTTCAAATAATCTGTGGCCGTACCACTCTGAATAACTGTAACCACTATTAGGCATAATGGGTGCATAGGCAGGCACCGAATACACACCCCAATGAATAAAAAT
>CANIYB010000282.1 GCA_947471105.1 Cytophagaceae bacterium | reverse complement strand
AATTAAAGCATCCGTTAGCCAAATTGGTTCCATGTTTACCCTATTCTTTACGGACAAAAAAGTAGAAAATTTTACTGATGCCAAAACATCTGATCTAATCAAATTTGGGCAATATTTCAGAGGAATGCTTAATCGAGGTATTTATTTACCCCCATCTCAATTTGAATCTTGGTTCTTGTCTGATTCAATAGGTGAAGAAGAACTAGAAAAAATCATCACAGCAAGTTGGGACACGCTTACGTCCATGCAAAATTCCTAAGCGAATGGCATCCATCTTTTTCTCAGTAATTATTCCTGTTTACAATCGGCCGATTGAGTTAGGCGAATTATTAGATTGCTTGAGTCAACAAGACTATCCTAATTTTGAAGTTGTCATTATAGAAGATGGATCCAAAATTGACTCCAAATCTGTTGTTGAAACATTTAAGAAAAAATTAGCCATTTCTTATTTCGAAAAAGAAAATGGAGGACAAGGATTTGCTAGAAATTACGCATTTGAAAGAGCTAAAGGAGATTTTTTTGTAATCCTAGATTCTGATGCCTTGATAGAACCCAATTACCTAAGCGAAGTCTACAAAGGTATCCATGAGGAGCAATTAGATTTATTCGGAGGACCTGATAAAGAACATGAGAGCTTCACTCCTATTCAAAAAGCAATCAGTTTTAGTATGACCAGCTTTTTCACAACCGGAGGTATTAGAGGCAAAAGTAAAAATATAGGAGGAAAATTTCATCCTAGAAGTTTTAATATGGGAATCTCTCGAAAAGTTTGGGAAAAAACGGGTGGCTTTAAAATAACCCGAATGGGAGAAGACATCGAATTTAGTATTCGATGCATCGAAAATGGATTTAAATCGGGGCTATTGCCCCAAGCATTTATTTACCATAAAAGAAGAACTTCCTTTATCCAATTTTACGATCAACTACATTTTTTTGGGAGGGCAAGAATCAATATAAGTCGCTTCTTTCCTAAGGAACTAAAATGGGTGCATTTTATACCCTTGGCTTACTTTATCTTCTTCTGGAATACGATCATTTGGAACATTGTTGACATAAACTTTGGACTAATTTTCAGCAGCATGCTCATCGGATATTGGATCCTAATATTCTTAGATGCGCTGATTAAATCTAAAAATCTTATGATTGCATTCTTAGGACTTATAGCAGCCAATATACAACTACTAGCCTACGGGAAAGGATTTCTTGAAGAGGGATTAAAAAAAATTACCAATAAAGACCTTTAACAAGGTAATTTTGAACATAGTCTTTTACACCTTCTTCCAACGTATAAAAGGGCTTTGTATATCCTATGTCAATTAACTTCTTCATATTGGCTTCCGTAAAATATTGATATTTATCCCGAATATCTAAGGGAGTATCGATGTAATTAATCTGAACGGGTTTGTCAAGCGCTGTAAAAGTAGATTTACCTAAGTCATTAAAAGATCTGGCTTTACCGGTGCCCAAATTATATATGCCTGAATTTTTACGATGCTCCATTAGAAATATACACACATCGACTAAATCTTTGACGTATATAAAGTCACGAATTTGCTCTCCATCTTGGTATTCAGGTTTATGAGATTTAAATAGTTTCAGAGAACCATTGGATAAAATTTGTCGATAAGCATGCCAAATCACAGAAGCCATTCGGCTTTTGTGGTATTCATTAGGGCCATAGACATTAAAAAATTTAAGTCCCGCCCAAAAAAATGGTTTTTCTTCTTGTTTTAAAGCCCAATTATCAAAATCATTTTTTGAATCTCCATAGGGATTCAAAGGCTTTAGTAAATGAATTTCACTTTCATTATCGTCATATCCTAATTCCCCAAGACCATAAGTAGCAGCGGATGAAGCATATACTAGAGGTATTTGATATTTGACACATGCTTCCCAAACATGCTTGGAATAATTTACATTTAATGTATCGAAAATTTCTTTATTGAATTCTGTCGTATCCGTTCTCGCTCCTATGTGAAAAAGAAATTCCACTTCCCTATTATTTTGATCTAGCCATTGGAAAAAATCATTCCTTTCAACACGCTCTTTAATTTTCTTGCCAATTAAATTCTTATTTTTTTCTTCATTAGAAAAGTCATCTACGGCGATGATGTAATTAAAATTCAATTCATTCAATTTTGCAATCAAACAACTTCCAATAAAACCAGCGGCACCAGTAACTATGATCATATAAAATGGGATTAATTTTCAAATTTACACAATAACTTCATTAGGTTTCTTACCTTTGTGAAATATTTGGACATTCTGCTATTGTTTTCCCAGAGGTCCTTTAAACAAACTGAAAACAAATGGTATACGTAATCCGAAAGGAACATTTCAACGCCGCGCACCGGCTATTCAATCCAAACTGGACTGAAGAAAAAAATCTAGAAGTATTTGGGCCTTGTGCTAACAATAATTGGCATGGGCATAATTTCGAACTCATTGTAACAGTCAAAGGAAAACCTAATCCAGAGACAGGATTCGTGTATGACCTTAAGAAATTGGGGGATTTAATTAAGGTGGAAATTATTGATAAAGTAGATCACAAAAATCTAAATTTAGACGTTGATTTCATGGCTAACAAATTGGCTAGTTGTGAAATCTTAGTCATGGAATTTTGGAAAATATTGGCACCCAAAATTTCTGAAGGAACTACAACCCATGCATGTCTGCATAAAATTCATTTGATTGAAACCAATAAAAACTCGGTAGAATACTACGGAGAATCATAAATGAAATATTTTATACTTGCGGGTGAGAAATCAGGTGATTTACATGGATCTAACCTCGTAAAAGAAATTCGTTTAATTGATAAAAAAGCCGAAATAATAGGTTGGGGTGGCGATCAAATGAAATCTGCCGGCGTAGAAATATTGGTGCATCATCAAGAGTTAGCCATCATGGGAATTTTAGGTGTTTTAAAAAACCTATTTAGGCTAAACAAATTATTCAATCTATTTACAACACAAATATTAGAGTTCCAGACAGATACCATAATCTTCATTGACTATGGTGGATTTAATCTAAAAGCGGCAAAAATAGCCAAGCAGAACGGTTTTTATACGCAATTTTATATTGCACCAAAAGTATGGGCTTGGAATAAAGGTCGAATAGATTCAATCAAAAAATGGGTGGATCAATTGTATGTTATTTTCCCTTTTGAACTAGAATTGTTCAAAGAAAAAGGTATATCAACGCATTATATTGGCAATCCATTAAAAGATTCTATCGATGCATTCGTTCCTAATAAAGCTTTTAAAGACAAAAATAATGCTTACGTAGCCCTCTTAGCTGGCAGTAGGCGACAAGAAATTAAAGTAAGTTTACCCATTTTTGAAGAGCTGGCATATTCAACTCCTAATATCAATTTTACCATTGCAGGCGTTTCTGAATTTAAGGACCTTTATGAGACTTGTAATATCAAGGTTGTATATGATCAAACCTATGATGTCCTTACCTGTTCATCCGCAGCGGTAGTAACATCTGGAACGGCCACATTGGAAACCGCCTTACTAAATATCCCACAAATTGTAGTATACAAAACAGATTGGTT
>CANIYB010000281.1 GCA_947471105.1 Cytophagaceae bacterium | reverse complement strand
AGTGTGAGCTAATCCTTTGGGTAAGCTTGAGGAACAAGGATCAGCGAACACGAAGTGTGAGCTAATCCTTTGGGTAAGCTTGAGGAACAAGGATCAGCGAACACGAAGTGTGAGCTAATCCTTTGGGTAGTTCTCATCTGTAATTGATTTTTACTTAAATTCATAGAAATTATCAGAATGAAAAGAATATTGACCTTATCTATACTAAGCATAGTAGCCATTATGTTTTGTACAAGTCTTAATGCACAAAATACCGATGTAAAACATAAAGTTGTTATTCAATTAAATACAGCCGATACTTCTGCCTGGTCTTCCACCATTGGCAATATTAAAAATTTACAAAAATTATGGCCGAATAATGTGGTGGTAGAAGTGGTCGTACATGGAAAAGCTTTAGACTTATTAGTGGCTGCAAAAACGCATTTAGCCAACGAAGTAATTGAAATGTCTAAAACCAATGTACAATTTTCTGCCTGTGAGAATTCTATGCGCAAGCACCATATAGATAAAAGCGAATTACTAAGTATAGCGAATACGGTTCCTTCAGGCGTTGCTGAAGTAATATTAAAACAAGAAGCAGGTTGGTCTTATTTAAAAGCGGGTGTGAATTAATATTGCTTTTAATAATCTACTATGCGTCGAAGTATTTTTTTTACTCTATTCTTTATAGCTGCATTGGTTTCTACCTATTATAGCTTCCGTATAACTGCTAAAGAACAAGAAACTGCCATGCTTAAAAGAATTGAAGGCATGGATACCTCGGCATGGGTGGGCTCCTCCCCTTATCAGATTCCTGTTGAAACTGAAAAAGGAAAATTAATTCGTTATGGTTATGAATTAATTGCACATACTTCAAAGTATTTAGGGCCAAAAGGAATAGTGCAGCAATCCACCAATGGAATGAATTGTCAAAACTGTCATTTAGAAGCTGGCACTAAACCCTGGGGATTAAATTATGGTTCCGTGTATTCTACTTATCCAAAATTTAGAGAGAGATCGGGTAGCATTGAAACTATTTATAAAAGAGTGAACGATTGTATGGAGCGCAGTTTAAATGGTAAAGCCTTAGATAATAACTCCAAAGAAATGAAAGCTATTTATGCTTATATAAAATGGTTAGGTGATGAAGTGCCTAAAGGCAAAAAAGTAAAAGGCTCAGGCATTGAAATTTTACCCTACTTAAAAATAGCTGCAAGTCCAGAAGAAGGAAAAATTGTTTACATGCAAAATTGTCAAAGATGTCATTTATCAAATGGGGAGGGTGTTATGGATTCTACTGGTAATATGTATTTGTACCCTCCATTATGGGGCAGTCATAGTTATAATGATGCAGCAGGTTTATTTCAAATATCAAAACTAGCTGGCTTTATAAAAAACAATATGCCTAATGGAATAAATTATCATGCACCTAGTTTAAGTAATCAAGATGCTTGGAATCTAGCTGCCTATATAAATGCGCAACCAAGACCTAGTAAAGATAAATCCAAGGACTTCCCAGTGCTTGCTACCAAACCCATTGACTACCCTTTTGGCCCTTATGCCGATAGTTTTTCAGAAAAGCAACATAAATTCGGCCCCTTCGAGCCCATCGGTTTAGCGAAGAAAAATAAGTAATATATATTTATTAGTAGTCCTATTTATTATTTACTAAAATCAATTTCGGAATGATTTCCACTTATCATGAAGTACTTTAATGAAGTAACCTCCTACCACACTTCTAGCTTGAAAACCAATTTGTTTACCGTTTAAAGTTTCATGCCAATCACTTAAAGGCACTCTAGAAGGTGTATTAGAAGCAAATTTATAGACTGGATTAATTAATTTATCAAAATCGCCTTGAGTGCTAGATAAAGTGGCTGTCCAAGTAATCCAATCCGACTTGGTATAGGTTTTACGGCTATCTAAGGGTAATCCAAATTCATTTTGCTTGGTTAAATAATAAGCTACTTCTGCATCGTATACTTTTTGTGGGAATAAATGAAAGCCAAATAATTTATCCCAAACCATATTATACTTTTGACTCCAAGTATTTTTATCATTGTAAGTTAAAGCATAATGGTCACCTGCATTGGCTAAGTCTTGCCATTTAGCAGCCATTTCAGTAGCTATTTGAGTATACTTAATTGCAATCTCTTTCTTACCTAGCATTTCAGCCATCATTGCATAAGACCTAATACCTACAATAGCTTTAATAGCTAAATTGGCGTTACGCGCTAAATGACCTGCAAAATCATCGGTACATAATTGATTCACCGGATCTAGTCCTTCTTTTTCTAAGAACTGAACCCACTGCGTTAAGGTAGTCCAATGTGCTGCGGCATAACTAGCATTACCCTCCGATTTTACAATGGCTCCCGCTAGAATAATCATATTACCCGATTCTTCTACTGGCATACCTTCTGGATAAGTTTGTCCATTCGCTAAAGGATAAGTACCTAAATCATGGGCAGCATAAGGTTGTTTGTATAATCCACTCTTTTCACTAAAATAAAATATACCATTTAACATACCCTTCATTAAAGAAGGATTATAGTTTAAAAATAAAGGGGCACTTGGATAAGTAACATCTACGGTATTAATACTTCCATTGCTAAAATTTTCTTTAGATAAAAATAAAAGTTCCCCATTTTGTTTACTCTTCACTAAATTATGTGCAGCCACTGCTTGTCTATAAGCAGTAATACAAAGTTTCGCATAGTTATCACCTCCAGCAGCTAAGGCGTCATTATAAATTTGTTTATTGAACCTATCGCATTTAGCTAATACATTCGTATACTCTGTATTCGCTAATTGCAACATTTTATCCATATTCATGGTAGGATTTAATTTCCACCATGGGTCTAAGCTTTCTTTAAAATATTGAATAGCCTTAATTTCATCATAGGCTACCAATAATAAATGGTCTGTTTCAGTATCGCGCGCTGTATCTGTATTGAAAATAGTATTAATAGATAAATTACTTCCTTGCGTAGTAGATGACTTACTTGTTACTTCTTTAGCAGCATTTATTCCACTCGTATTTGAAATAAAATCCTGACATGCTTCATTTATAGATTGAATAGATTGTTTGGAATGATATTTATTTGCCGCTATATAGGCATAGCCCCAATCAATTCTAAGGTCGTCTCCGCTTTTTTGTAAGATGGGTTGTTCAACTGTTCCTAGTTTTAAGACATTTAAATTTTGTGTAGTGTATCCACTCGCTATCATTGGCTCTGTGCCTTTATTAGAAGCAATAGCTGAAGATGTTCCTACATATATTTGAACTACATGTTTATTACCATCCTTAGACTTTGTTTTCATGGAAATATAAGATACAGGACGAGATAGTATATTAATATCTGTAATAATTAATGGAGAAGTAAAGGCAACTGATAATGAAACCGCTCCACAATTAAATTGATATGTGGTTTGCGTGGCAGACATATTCACCGACAACTGTTTCGCCTGCATAATTTTATCATTCTCGATAGCGGATTCTTGTTTACCTAAGAATTTGTACACTTGGTTGTCAACTTTAATGAGACCCACCATGGACTGATTAGAGCCTGTCCAATGTTTGGT
>CANIYB010000280.1 GCA_947471105.1 Cytophagaceae bacterium | reverse complement strand
GCTTTTTGTATGTGTGACAAAAAACTTGGCCTCACCTATTAGATATACTTCTCTTTTGTTTTTTGATAATCCCCACCGATGAATTTTTAAAGATGAATTTTGATTTAATATGACTTTCGTCCCATCATCCAAAGTCAGAGATTGAATTTCATTGTTTGTATTTTTATACGTTTTGAAATAGAATAATTCATTTGTTGCTACTAATCCGATCAAAGCAAACAATAGTAAAGAGGCTGCTATATTTCTGAATGTCAATAGCCTGTATTTTGCTTTTTTTTCTTTCAATAAATAGGAAGTCGAAAATTCTTTTTCCTCCGTAGCCAAATAGTTTACATATTGTTCTAATGCTACGCCACCGTCTGGCTCATACTCAGAATTTTTATTTTCCCATTCTTCAAGGTATAGGTAAAAAAGCTCTTCGTTTTGAGAGTTTTGTACCCAGTTTTCAATTTTTTTTCGCTGCAATGGTGTTAGCTTGCCTGCGAAATAATCAAAAACTATTTTTTTATCAATATCTGTTTTCATTCCTTAATTCACTGTTATTGTTAAATAATTCAAATGGGAATTTTTAGAAGCACCAATAAATAAAAATAAGTGTTATGTAATCTTTTAGGCCTTTCCTCATGATCCCTAGCGCTTTTCCCATATGAGCTTCAATCGTTTTTAAAGAAAGATTTAATTCTTCTGCTATTTCTTTATTTCCTTTAGATTCGAAGCGGCTTAATAAAAATATTTTCTTGCATTGAGGTGGCATCGAATCAACTAGCAATTTTACACGGGCTAATGTTTCTTCATAAATACAAATACTATCTGCTTTGAGATTTTCAGCTACTTCTCCCATATCGTATTGCTCGGATCTTTCTACCGTATTAAATTCCGAACGTAAATAGGTAAAAGCTGTGTTGCGTACGCTTCTAAATAAATAGAATCGAAAAGAAGAGGTGATATTTTTATAGGATTCATTTTTCCAGAATTTGCAAAACACATCGCTAACTAAATCCTCGGCTATTTCTTTGGAATAAACATAACGAATAGCGTGACTACACAATGGCTTATAATATCGTCTGAATAATAATTCACAACCATGTTTGGGATTCAACAGAAGTGTTTTTTTGATAAATATTTCATCATCTATTAGCTTCTCATCAATCTCTGGGATTTGCTCTTCCTGGTTTTCAGCAATATATGGGACCTTGAAGTCCTTTTTTTCTTGAAAATTTCGAGACAATTTTTGAGCCATAGTTCCCGTTTAAAATATAGTAAATCTTTGAATTTTACTATTTTAAATTTACATTATCAATAAGACTCCTATTTTTTATTTTACCCTTAGTTTAAATTCGATTATTTTTTCACGAAGTCTCCAAAACTTATTCACTCTGTATGCCTTACCTTCAATATTCTTAATTTTTTAATGAGTGGATAGGCATAAATCAATATTTACCCGATATAATCGAATAGGATTTTTAAAGAAAAAGCATATTTTTACAAATTAATTAACCTATTAAATATGAAAAATACATTACCGAATTCCGTTAAAAGACGCGAATTTCTAGCTCAAGCTAGTCTTGCTTTCGGTTCGTTTTTGATTGTCCCACGCCATGTACTAGGAGGTAAACGTCCAGATGGATCGATTTATTTAGCGCCAAGTGACGTCATGAACTTAGGTTTTATTGGCACAGGTAAACAAGGAAAAGGCTTATCCAATTCATTTATGAGTACGGGTGAAGTTCGAATCACGGCCATTTCAGAAGTATACCAAGCAAAAGCCAAACAGTTTGTAGATCGCGTAAAAGATATTTATGCGAAAACGCCTTCTTTGGGAAATTATTCTGAAATACCCGTTTATCAGGATTTTAGGGAATTATTAGCCCTTAAAAATGTGGATGCAGTGGTCATCGCAAGTCCTGATCATTGGCATGCAGCTATGGCTGTTCGTGCTGCTGCTGCAGGAAAAGATATCTATTGTGAAAAACCTCTTTCATTAACGGTAAAAGAGGGACGCGCGATGGTGGATGCCACTAGAAAAAATAAACGTGTGTTCCAAACCGGATCCATGCAACGTTCTTGGCCTGAATTTAAGCAAGCAGCCGAATTAATTCGCAATGGATATATAGGTGAAGTGAAATCCATTAAAGTGAATGTGGGTCCTCCTCCCATCGCCTATGATTTAGCCGCTGAAGAAATGCCCATGGGCCTAGATTTCGAAAAGTGGTTGGGGCCCAACAGTGCAGTTCCATTTAATTCAGAACTAGCTCCTCCAATCAGCAAAGATGTATTCCCCAATTGGCGAAAATACAAAGAATTTGGTGGAGGCGGTATGACGGATTGGGGCGCGCACATGTTTGATATCGTCCAATGGGCGCTCGACATGGATGGAAGTGGTCCCGTAAAAGTGGATGCTCCTAAAACCAATGGGAATGAATTTTTAACGTACACCTATGCCAATGGCATCACCATGACGCATCAGCCATGGGAGTGGAATAACGGAATTGAATTTGTAGGTACCGAAGGGACTTTACGTGTTCAAAGAAAGAAGCTAGAAACTTCAAAGCCGGAGTTAAAAGATCGTATCATTGGGGCTAATGAAAAGCATGTTTACGCCAGCGATAATCATTACAAAGATTTCTTAAACGCGATTCGAAATCGGTCAATGCCTATTTGTGACGTAGAGATTGGTCATAGAACGGCCTCTGTATGTAACATAGGAAATATTGCCTACGCTTTAAATAAATCGTTAACTTGGAATCCCAAATCTGAAAAATTCAATGATGCCGCGGCAAATGCTTTGCTAGGCAGAAAAATGAATGCTCAATGGGGAATTAAACTTTAAATCAAATCTTTTAAATTCTAAACTTAATAAATAATGAAAAATGTAATTGTAGTATTCTTTGTATTAATGACTTTGCAAGTATCAGCTCAAGGAAAAAAATGGGTTGAATTGTTCGACGGTAAATCGTTAAATAATTGGAAAATTAATGAAAGTCCAGCCTCTTTTAGAGTGGAAAATGGATCTATTATTATTGAAGGACCTCGTGGTCACTTGTTTTATGATGGTCCTGTAGCTGAGCATAATTTCAAAGATTTCGAAGTTCAAGCCACGGTGATGACTTTCCCTGGATCAAATTCAGGTTTATATGTATGTACGGATTTTTTACCTGTAGGTTTTCCTTCAGTAGGGTATGAGGTTCAAGTGAATAACTCACATACAGATTGGCGCAGAACAGCTTCTTTGTATAATATCGTGGATACATCGGAGCGTTTTGTCAAAGATGAAGAGTGGTTTGATTTGAACGTAACCGTTAAAGGAAATCGAATCGTTACTAAAATAAATGGAGTAACGGTGGTAGATTATACTCAACCAGAGAATCCTTTACGTAGCAAAGGCCAAGAACAACGCTTAATCAAGGCCGGAACAATTGCTCTTCAGGCACATGATCCCAAAAGTAAAGTAGCTTATAAAAGCATTAAAGTTAGATCTCTATAATTGAGGTTGATTTTTTAGGCATAAAAAAAAGAGGAGCATTTGCTCCTCTTTTGATTTACATAATTGTCAGATTATAAATCGACCGCCTCTCCATAAGCCGCTTCTGTGGCACCTTTAAAT
>CANIYB010000279.1 GCA_947471105.1 Cytophagaceae bacterium | reverse complement strand
ATGAACGGGGACCGGTTTGCCGACAGTGTCCTCGCGAGTATGCGCGAGCACTATGCTGGGCGCACGGCGATTGCGCTGATCTTGCACGCCTCGCATCCGACGGAACGGGATGCGATGGAGCTGCGTTTGCAGAAAGCGTTTGCGCATCTGTTGGGCGCTGCCGTGAAAGCGGAGTCGCTACACCGGCGGGACGCGGCGGGGGCCCGGGAACTGTTGCGGACGGCCGACGCGTTTTTCGTGGGTGGCGGTGAGACGTTTGTGCTGCTGGGGGAATTGCAGCGCACTGGGCAACTGGAGCTTATTCGCGCGCGGGTGTTGCTGGGCGTGCCTTATGGTGGCTCGAGTGCGGGCGCGAATGTGGCCGGGCTGCGCATCGGTACGACGAACGATTTTCCGACAGCGGAGGTGGTGAGTCGGGCGGCGCTCGCGATCTTTCCGACGGTGATCAATCCGCATCATCCGGCCGCGACGCCCGCGGCGAAGGCGGAGTTCGATGCGCGCGTAGGTAAACTGAAGACTTATCTAAAGTTTAATCCTGAGGAGATCGTGTTGGCGTTGGGAAACACGTCGATCGCGCGGCTGCACGGTGGGCGGGTGATGTTAACGGTGGGTCAAGGGTGGGTCTATCAGGCGTCCGGAACGCGCGAGTTGGTGGCGGGCGAGTGGATGGCGGAGCTGGCGCGGTAGGATGAGGGGAGGGAGCGGGGCGGAGCGCCCCCGTTTAACGTTCAACGCTGAAAGCGTGATTTCGGGGGAGATGATCCGGCTCGATGGGGTGCGCGACGACGTGTTCGCGCTGTGAAAATCCCGCCCGCGCACGATCCGCTAGGCATTCTTCCGTGAGCGGTACCGACGCGGGTTTTTACGATGCCCACATTGATTTTGCCGGCCCCACTGGTGTCCTTCCGATAGGAAAATCAGCGTGGCATGGGTGGCCACGCGGTTGAGCAAGCTCCCGCTGAGCACGAGGGCGGTGTTGAGCGCGCCAGTCGGAGTGGCGGTGGCGAGCGAGTTGAAATGATGGGTGGAGGTGTCGGCGGAGAGCGCGGACGGGAAGAGCGCGGCAAACAGGAAGGCCGGCTCCAAGCCAGCAGAGCGCGGACGGGGTAGGGCTTTCGGAGTTGAGGTAACGGAGCGGTCGATACGCGAGAGGACGAATTACGCCGACTCAAGCCGTCTGCGGGTGGAACTGATTAAGTTGAACTGATCAAGAAATGCACGACGCCTTACTGATTAAACTCGTGGCGCACGTGCCAGTGGCGGGTCTCGCCGGGGGAGAGTTTGAGCGCGAGGTAGGGCTCGACGGAGACGGTGTGGGCGTTGGCCCAGACGGGGCATTCGCTGGGGACGAAGCTCGTCGTGAAGGTCACGCGGGAGAGCGCGGGGTGATCGAGCGAGAGCGAGAGTTCGGCAGACGGCGGGAGCGTGAGCAGGGAAAATTGGCTGTCGTCGGGGGTGATGAAGGGGCGTTGGAACGACAGGGTACCATCAGCGGCGAGGGTAAAGCCAGGGTTGGTGGGGAGCGTCGTGCCGACGGGGAGGGCGAGGCGGGCGCGGTTTTGCGTGAGTGGCCAGAATGGGTGAGCGAACCATTGGAGGTCGAACGGGGTGTCGCCGAGGTGGGTGAGTTCGGAGGAGGAGGTGATCGTGCGGTCGACCAGCCGAAGCGTACGCGTGAGGGCGTAGCTGAAACCGGCGGCGCAGTGGCGGGTGTGGAAAACGAGTTGGGTCGTCGGAGTGGATACGGAGGGAGCTGGGGCGGGTGTAATCGTCCACTGACATGGCTCGGCGAGCGTGACGTGGCCGGTGGCGTCGGCGGTGAGGGCGCCGGCGCCGATCGCGATGCCGTGGGTGCCGGCGACGTTCCAAGTGAGCGGGGCGCCGTCGCGGGTGCGGTGGCGGAAGGATTCGGGGAGGCCTTGGGCGTTGAACGGCGTAGGGCTGGGCGCGGGATATTCGGGACCGGAAAGGAGAGGGTGCGAGGTGGCGGGAGGCGAGGGTGGGAAGCCGCCGTTCCGTTCGGCGGGAGTGGCGGCCAGGGCCAGGTCGTGGATTTGCCAGATGAAACCTCCGTGGCAGAAGCGTGCGCCGAGGTGCGCGGCGTCGGCGGGGTTGGCGGGATCGAGGATCTCGACGCGAAGGTGGGCGTTGGCGAGGTAGAGCATGGGGGGCGAGGTGGAGAGCAGCTCGATCTTGCTTTTCCAACCTTCGCTTAATTTTTTTCCCCGCGGAGGGACATTCCTGACGAAAGAGAAAGGTGAAGAGGAAAGAGAAAGAGGGGCGGGAGTCCGTTCAGTCGGGGATACGGTGGGAGGTGGTGGCTATTTTTTTAGGGAGCGGCCGCCGTGGAGAGACGTGTAGAAAGGATCGCTCGGGAGAATGGAACCGCGACGGACGATTTCGCCGGTGAAGGCGGATTTGTAGAGGGCGGTGAGGAGTTCGAGGGTGCGGCGCGCGTCGTCGCCAGAGGTGAGCGGGCGGCGTCCGGCGTCCATGTCGGAGACGAAGGCGGTGAGTTGCGCGGCGTGGGTGGAGCCGACGTCGGGGGGGAAACTTTGCCAGGCTTGAGAGAGGGAATTGGCTTCTTCTTGCGCGGAGGGCGAGAGGGTGAAGCGCCAGTTATCGCGGGTGTAGCTATAGAGGTGAGTGAGCTCGACGGTGGCTTTTTGGTAGTCGAGGCGGATGTAGGTTTCCTGACGAGGGCTGAGGGCGCTGTTGACGATGGAAGCGACGGCGCCGTTGGCGAAGGTGACGATGGCCACGGAGACGTCTTCGACTTCGATGGCGCGGTCGAGGGTTGCGGCGACGGCGCGGATCTCGGTCCAATCGCCGAGGAGATGGAGCAGATGATCCATGGCGTGGATACCGAGCGCCATCGTGGGACCGCCGAGGTCGCCGGACCATTTGCCGCGCCACGGGGTGGAGTAGTAGGAGGCATCGCGGAACCAAAGGGTGTTGCAGACGGCCACGAGGGGGCGGCCGAGTTGGCCGGCGTTGGCGAGGGAGCGGACGTGCGCGGTGGAGGACGCGAAGCGCATTTGGAAGACGCAGGCGGAGTAGCGGCCGGTGCGTTTTTCTGCCGCTTCGATCGCGTCGAGCTCGGCGAGGGAGCCGCAGAAAGGTTTTTCGCAGAGGACCCACGCGCCCGCCTCCATGGCGGCAATGCTCATATCGCGGTGGAGGGAGGGCGGGGCGGCGATGAAGACCAGATCGGGCTGCACCTCGCGCAGGGCAGTCGGGTAGTCGGTGAGCGCGGAGGGAATGCGGTGGCGCTCGCAGAAGGCGTTGACCCGGGCGGCGTCGAGGTCGACGGCGGCGACGAGTTGTACGCGGCCCTGGTTGGCCTCGACGGCGCGCACATGGGCGTCGCCGATACCGCCGGTGCCAACGAGGAGAGCGCGGTAGGTTTTGGCGGGAGCGGGTGGCATGGTGGGCACGACGAGGAAAATAAAACTGGAAGGGCCGTGGAAGGCGGACTGCGGTGAGGCCTACTTGATCAGGCGGAGGATTTTTTCGCCGGTGAGGCGTTGAGAGGGCGGCAGGCTGTGAGGGGTGATACCGCCGTAGGTTTTCGCAAGCTCGGCGAAACGGGCGCGGGTGGCGGTGACGAATT
>CANIYB010000278.1 GCA_947471105.1 Cytophagaceae bacterium | reverse complement strand
GGCGCGTCGGCGAAGCAAAGTTTTGGTGCTGAGAAAAGAAAAGAGAAGCGTAAAGGACGTGCAGAGGCAGAGGAGGCGCGTTTGATGGCTGAGGATGAAGAAGCAAAAGTTTTAAAAGTAACTGAATTTATTTCGGCAAGTGACTTGGCTTCATTGATGGATGTATCCGTTAATGAGGTGATTTCGACGTGTATGAGTTTGGGTATGTTTGTGTCGATCAACCAGCGTTTGGATGCTGAGGCTATTACGGTCATTGCGGATGAATTTGGTTTTGAGGTAAGTTTTGTGTCTGCGGAAGAAGAGATTGATGCAGTTGAAATAGAAGTAGAAGATTTACCAGAAGATTTATTGCCGCGTGCGCCGATTGTCACCATCATGGGACACGTTGACCACGGTAAGACGTCTTTGTTGGATTACATCAGAAGAGCGAAAGTTGCAGCTGGAGAGGCTGGAGGAATCACCCAACATATTGGTGCATACTCTGTAGAGACTGATTCAGGGAAAAAAGTTACGTTTTTAGATACTCCAGGTCACGAGGCGTTTACAGCGATGCGTGCTCGTGGGGCTAAAGTTACTGATATTGTTATTATTGTGATTGCGGCGGATGATTCGGTCATGCCACAAACGAAGGAGGCCATTAACCATGCAATGGTGGCTGGAGTTCCGATTATTTTCGCTTTTTCTAAAGTGGATAAGGATGGGGCCAATACGGACAAGGTGCGTGAGGAGTTGGCTGCCATGAATATGTTGGTGGAAGACTGGGGTGGAAAATACCAAAGTCAAGAAATTTCATCTAAATCTGGTTTAGGTATTAATGATTTATTGGAAAAAGTATTGTTAGAAGCTGAATTGCTTGAGTTAACCGCTAATCCAAATAAAAAGGGAGTCGGTACGGTGATTGAGGCAGAATTAGATAAGGGTCGCGGGTATGTGACTACTTTATTGATTCAGGCGGGTACTTTGAAAATAGGTGATATGATGTTGGCGGGCGATAATTATGGTCGTGTGAAAGCGATGTTTGATCACTATGGCCAAAAAATTAAGAAGGCTGGTCCTTCGACGCCGGTCCAAGTATTAGGTTTGAATGGAGCGCCACAAGCGGGAGATAAGTTATTGTGTTTAGAAAATGAGCGTGAAGCGCGTGAGATCGCGAATAAAAGAGAGCAAATTTTACGTGAGCAAACCTTGCGTACGCGTAAGCATATTACATTAGAAGAGATTGGTCGTCGGAAGGCGATTGGTACTTTTAGAGAATTAAACGTAATTGTAAAAGGTGACGTGGATGGTTCTGTGGAGGCCTTGTCGGATTCATTGATGAAGTTGTCGACGGAGGAAGTCCAAGTTCGAATTATTCATAAAGGGGTGGGTCAGGTTTCTGAATCAGATGTGGCGTTAGCGTCAACATCGGATGCGGTTATCATTGCATTCCAAGTTCGTCCTTCTCAAAATGCTAGGAAATTAGCTGAGAATGAGCAAATTGAAATCCGTAATTATTCCATTATTTATCAGGCCATTGATGAAATCAAGGCTGCGATGGAGGGTATGTTGGCGCCAACGTTCGAGGAGGTCATTACATCGAATATCGAAGTAAGGGATGTATTCAAAATTACCAAAATTGGTACAGTTGCTGGATGTTATGTCCTAGACGGTACGGTTAAGCGTGCACATAAAATTAGAGTGATTCGTGACTTCGTGGTTATCCACGATGGAGAAATATCTGCTTTGAAGAGATTTAAGGATGATGTACAGGAAGTCAAATTTGGCTATGAGTGCGGTTTGTCTGTGAAGAACTTCAATGATTTAGAGGTGGGAGATAATTTGGAGTGTTACGAAATGAAGGAAGTGAAACGTACTTTGAAATAAAGATTAACGTAATAAAAGGAAAAGGCCAAATCGATGATTTGGCCTTTTTTGTTCGCTACAAATATTGATTTTTCTGATATTAAACTATCCTATTTATTTCTTAGTGCTTGTGTATAAAATCGAATTAACTTAACAATTCCTTTAAGTTCACCGATTTAAAGAAGACATAAATTAACGCTAAAAATAAGCCAAAAAGGATGGCTCCTACCGTAATCAATAAGCGATTAGGGCTGCTTTTTCCGTAATTCACTTGCGCTGGCTCAAGTACCTTGAATAGCGGTGTTTCTTTTTGAATTCGAATTTTAGCTTCATTTAACTGAGTCGTTAATGTCGAATACAGATTAAAGGATAAATCTACCTCGTATTGCAATTTCTTCTCTTGGTCCTTCGCTACATTTAAGAATGGATTTCTATTTTGATCTTTATAGTTGGACAGTGTAAACAAAGATTGATCGTAGCGTTTTCTTGCTTCATCTTGCCTATCTTGTAAAAAACGCATCTCTTTGTTTGCCTTCTCAGTTCGGTAGCTAATTACATATTTGGTTAATTGGGCCTGCACGATACTCGTCATATTGGCTGCGACAATGGGATTTGACATTTTTGCAGAAATTAATATGGCAGGCGATTTTTTGTCTGTCTCAATTTTGATAGCTGCTTTTAGTTGTCCAATGGCTGAAGATTCTCTATCGGACATTGTCAATAAATCGGGTTCAAAACCGATTTTTGATTTTAACGATGGGGCAATTTTTGTTTGAGTGATTTTTTCTTCCCCTGATAGCATTTTTGAGAAATTCAATGGCGCGTTCTCATTTTTCTCATTCAAATAATCTAAAATGGTCTGCCATTTTTTCAAATTTGGGTTATATATCTTGGACTTAATCAGCTCCAATAAAAAAGGCGAACTTTCGACAAGATTTGGGTAAAGACTTGGGTTAATAATGTCCACACTTTGATTTGATCCTCCAATATTTATCCCTGCTAGTCCTGCTAATCCAGCTAATCCACCTAAATTTCCCATTTGACCATTACTGGCCTGATTTGCCTCAGGAAGTAATTTGACCACAGATGAATATTCGTTATTAAGCGTTAATGAATAAACGGCGCCTATGCTTCCAAATACCAAAGCAATTAATGCAATCGTTAATTTAAACTTTTTAAGGGCACGAAATATTTCACCAAAATTAATTGAAATTTCGCCACTGTCTTCAATGCTTGTCGGCCTGTTATTTTCAGTATTTGACATGGGAATTATTTTGGTAAATTATTAACTAAGGTTAAAATCGCAAAGGATACGGATACTAAACTTGATGTTAGGCCAATTGCCTCAGCAGCTGTTAAACCTTTCTTAGCACCTGCTGGGTTTTTAGGTACCACAATTTCGGCTCCTGGACTAATGACTGGATTTTTCTTAAATATAAAAAACCGCCTAATTTGATTCGAAATTCCATTGGCATAAGTAACATACGTATTCTTTTTATCTGCATTATCGGAATAACCACCCGCTTCCGCTATATAATCTCGAAGCGTGTATCCCTCTTTGTACGATACGGCTAGTGGATTTTGAATGGCCCCGGTTAATTTGATGGTTTGCAATAATCTTGGAATGATTAATTCATCACCTGCCATCAATTGCAGATTTTCTTGTGATTCAGGATTTTTAAGGATCTCTTTTAAATTCACGCCGACGGTCGTTGAATCACGGATTAATTTTGCCCCCTCTAAATAACCTTCAGTTCTTAATCCACCGGCTCTT
>CANIYB010000277.1 GCA_947471105.1 Cytophagaceae bacterium | reverse complement strand
TTTAAGAGCTGAAAACAGAAAAACAACAATAGCTGATTATCCTGTTGAATATCAAAATATAGACCAATTGGTTGGAAATGGTACGGATTGGTATGATTTGTTATTACAATCTGCGCCCATTCAAGAACACAATTTAAGTATTCAAAAAGGAACTCAAGATTCAAAAATCAATGCAAGTCTTGGTTACTTCAAGCAGGATGGTGCATTGAAATATACAGGGGTTGAACGATTTACAGGTAAAGTAGGTTTCGAAACAAATTTAAGTAAAACAGTTACGGTTGGTGGGTCACTGCTTGCTTCATTTGTCAATCAAAATAGAACCAATACCAATTCAAGTAGAGAAGACGTTATTGGTGTGTCATTATGGGCTAATCCTGTGATGACGCCATATGATGCCAATGGTCAATTAATTCCATATGTTCGATCACCTCAGAGTAAATATCACTCGGCGTGGAGTTTTGCTAATCCTTTATTTGTCTTGCAAAATACGACTCAACTCCAGAAACAATTTCAGAGTTTAGGATCTGTCTTTTTTGAGTGGAACATATTGCCTGATTTGAAGTTTAAAACTTCTTTAAATACAATTTATTCTTCGTCGAAATTTAACCAATATACTCCTAGTACTATAGGTGCACCCAATACACCACCGGTCGCCGGTACTGGTAAATCTTCTAATTCTAGGTCGGAAACTTTCAATTGGTTAATAGAGAATACCTTAAATTATAATAAAAATATAGGCAAACATCGTTTTAATGCGGTGGTGGGATATACCACCCAACGTAGTAGTACGAGTGGTTTAAATTTAAATGCATCTCCTTATTCGAATGATTTAATTCAAACCATTAATGCTGCTCAGGCCATCAGTTCTTGGGGGGAAAGTGCTGAAGATTGGAGTTTGATTTCTTATTTAGGTCGGGCTAACTATTCATTTGATGATAAATATTTAGTTACAGCAACCTTTAGAACAGATGGATCTTCTAGATTTGGACTTAAAAATAGATACGCCGCATTCCCTTCTTTTGGTGTAGCATGGCGCATTTCTGAGGAGGCTTTTTTAAAGGATAGTAAATTAATTTCTAGTTTAAAATGGCGTGCTAGTTTAGGTAAAAGTGGAAACAACAATATTGGTAATTATTCTTCTTTAGGTGCTATTAACCCAGGATCCTATATTTTTGGAAGTAATCAGGTGTCGGCCTCTTACGTTGGCATTTCAAATCCTTTTCTTACTTGGGAAGAATCAAATCAGTTTGATACTGGCTTAGACATTGAATTATTTAATAATCGGGTAAGCTTAATATTAGATTATTATAATCGTGAAAGTGCCAATATGTTGCTTAATGATGTTATTCCTGCTATAACGGGATATAATTCTCAAATCGTAAACAAAGGAACGGTACGAAATAGAGGTTTTGAGATTTCATTAGGAGCAACTCCTATTCAAGGTAAATTCAACTGGGATTTTAATTTTAACATTGCGATTAACAGAAACATGGTGCTTTCATTAAATGAAAATGGAGATCGTGTATTGTCTGGGAATAACGATGGAAATCCTACACACGTAACAGTTGTAGGCAAGCCGATTGGTCAATTTTTTGGATTTGTCATGGAAGGAGTATATTCAGCAGCTGATATAGCAAATCCTGCCATTATAAAGACAGCGCAGGTATATGAAGGCAATCCAAAATATAAAGATTTTAATGGGGACGGTGTCATCAGTGACTTTCTTGATTATACCATGATAGGAAGTCCACATCCTGATTTTATCTATGGGTTCTCCAATAACTTTTCATACAAAAACTTCTCTTTAGGTGTTATTCTTAATGGTCAGTATGGAGGCCAAGTAATGAATGGTTTGAGACAAACAACAGATAATTTACAAGGATTCTTCAATGTTAGTAAAGTTTTTGTAAACCGTTGGCGCAGCGCAGAAAATCCTGGCGATCCTATGTTATATGGCGTACCTAAATTAACGCCAAGTTGGGGCCACCGCGTAAATTCTCGTTGGGTTGAGGATGCCACATTTTTGCGAATTTCAAACGTAACTCTTGGGTATTCAATTCCATCAAGTGTTGTTCGAAAAACAAAATTATTTGAGTCATGTCGTCTTTATTTGACTTGTAGGAATCTAGCGATGTTTACTAAATATACGGGAGCCAATCCTGAAGCACAATCTAGAAACATTGATAATACTTTATCTCAAGGATTTGATATGTCATCATATCCATTAGCAACGACCACCTCATTAGGCTTAAACCTTTCTTTTTAATGATCAGAATTAAACAGACAAACAAAATGAAAAATATATATATCTTAATCTTTACTTTAATTGTCCTTAGTGGATGTAAAGATAGTTTTTTGGAAATTTATCCTAAAGCCACATTGAGCGAAGGGAGCTTTTATCAAACCGATGTGGAGCTGACATTACTGACCAATGGTTGTTATGTGCCTATGCGAGATTATGAAAAAAACCAGCATTGGATTTTAGCTGAATTAATTTCTGATAATGCAAGTTTTCAAAATAATGTTAAAACAGGAGAGGCCTCAAAAGGAGTCATTGATCAATTTATTTTAAATTCTGACAATGTAGCATTTAGCGGTTTTTGGAATTTGTCATACAACGGAATTACCCGCTGCAATAAATTATTGAGTGAAGTAGATCGTCCTTCTATTGTATGGTCAAAATTGTCTTTAAAAGATCGATGCAAAGGAGAAGCGCTATTTTTAAGGGCACTGTATTATTTTAATCTTGTTAGGCAGTTTGGTGGTGTTCCTTTGGTTTTAGAACCTGTTACTTCCCAAGCAGCCGTTGACATTAAAAGGTCGAAAGATACTCAGGTATATGACCGCATTATTTTAGATTTAAAAGATGCTGCTGCAGCTTTTGCTAAAGCCAAAGATGTGGAAGAAAATGGCCGTGCCAATGAAATGTCGGCCCAGGCCCTCTTGGGAAAAGTGTATTTAACCGTCGGTAATTATCCGGAGGCTGAAAAAGCATTAAGTACAGTTATGTCATCAGGTAAATATATTTTGTTACCTGAATATGCTGACTTGTTTAATCCTGCCAAAAAGGATTATAAAGAGACGATTTTCGCCATCCAATATTCTGAAAATAGTGCTGAATTAGCCAATAATTTCATCTTTACATTTGCCCCTCATACTTCTGGAGGAGCTATAACGAATAGGCCAAGCGTCAATATTGTGGCTGCGGGATGGAATCAACCTACCGATGATTTAATTAATGCATTTGAACCCGGTGATAAGCGTAAAGCAGTTTCTATTGGATTTTGGAATGGCTTAGATTGGGATAACAAAGTAAAACCAATCCCTTATTGTGCAAAATACAAAGCGCCAATTTCTGCACCGGATAATCGCTGTGGAGATAATTTACCTGTACTTCGCTACTCGGATGTGCTATTGATGTACGCCGAAGTTATGGTGGAACAGGGGAAAGCAAGCCAAGCTGTTCCGAGCATTCAATTGGTTAGAAATAGAGCTGGGCTAACTAGCCCAATAACGGCAAGCGATGCGGCTAGCTTACGTACTTTAATCGCGAAAGAAAGACAAACGGAATTTTGTTTTGAAAATCAAAGATGGTATGATTTGAAAAGAACGGGTAAGGCTATC
>CANIYB010000276.1 GCA_947471105.1 Cytophagaceae bacterium | reverse complement strand
GTGGTTCGTGATTTACTGGAGGCTTCCCAATTAATTTTAAAAAGTTAGCATATGGAAAAAGTATATTTAAGCGATGCCGGTCCCAAAGTTTCTCCGGCCATTTATGGTTTTTGGCGCTGGGAAAATGAAGGGGCTTCCATGGAGAAAATAGTCCAACTATGCCTTGAATTAGGGATCAATACCTTTGATCATGCAGATCGATATGGGGATTATTCTTGTGAAAAGACCTTTGGCGAACTCATTTCATCCGGATCCGTGCGACGTTCAGAAATTATCTTGTTTTCTAAATGCGGGATTTGTTTACCCAATGCTGCAAGACCCGATATACGTGTTAAACATGTTAACACATCTGCTGACCATATTTCTAATTCTGTAGAGAATTCCTTGCGAAATTTAAAAACCGATTATTTAGATGTGTTTTTATTGGACCAATTGGATCCTTTGTCGGATTTGGAATCAACGGCTTTGGCGCTTGAAAAATTGAAAAGTTCGGGGAAAGTGAAAAATATTGGGGTATCTAATTTTTCGGTATACCAACATCAGTTGCTCGTGTCTTATTTAAATATTCCGGTGGTTTCCAATCACATCGATTTAAATTTATTGCAAACATCGGCTTTGGATAATGGAGCGCTAGATTACATCAAGCAAAAATACATGCGCCCATTGGCTGTATCACCTTTGGCTGGAGGTCGTATCGAACAAGGAACGGATGAAATCGCACTCCGAGTACGAAAAAAATTAAATGAAATGGCGGCTAAATACGAGAGCAATATTGAGTCTATTGCGGTTGCTTGGGTCGTTAAATTAGGGGCACTTCCTTTAATTGGAACGTTGGAGGAATCGCGCATTCGCAATATTGTGAATTCATTTAATATCGATTTGGAACATCAAGACTGGTACGATTTATATCAAACCTCTCGACCAGGACCACTGGTGCAAGACTAATTTTCAAGGGATTTATTAAATACTTTACTGGAGTTAAATAGAAAAGCCCGACCAATTAGTCAGGCTTTTACGTATGTCATTTTTGATTCATTTACCTATTACCTTTTACCTAATCTCTCTTACTTATATCCCTCTCCAACAAACTCCTCCAAATTTCCAGGATTAACAACAAGAGTCAAGGCTTGGGGATAATTCGTACGAAAGGTCAATGGGAATTTGGCTTTTGAATGTGAATTCCATTTAATTTCGAATGCTTGAATGGTGTCTCTACTTTCTTCTATGAGGTCTATTTCTTGTTGCTGGCTAGTTCGCCAGAAATAAGCATCTACGCCCATATTGTTGTATGCAAGATACTTTCGGCGCTCAGCGATTACATAATTTTCCCATAAAGCGCCTATATCTGTGCGTTGACTGGCTGAACTGAAGTTATTAATAATGGCATTTCGGATGCCACAATCATAGAAATAAATCTTTTTTCCTTTTTTTATTTCATTGCGGACATTTCGATTTAGGGCTGGTAGTCGGAAGATTACGAATGATTTTTCCAATAGATCGATATACTTCTCGACCGTTTTATTATCGGCTCCCACTATTTGCGCTAATTCATGATAATTTACTTCGCTGCCTATTTGCAGGGCAAGTGCTTTAAGTAGCTTTTCTAAGAGTACTGGTTTTTTGACTTGTTCAAGCATTAAAATATCTTGATACAAGTAACTTCCGGCTAATAATTTTAGTCGCTCTATCTCTGCTCCTGGGTGTGTGACGATTTCTGGATAAGAGCCGTAAATAAGTCTTTGCTCAAGTAGTCTTTTTTCAGCCAATAAACCATGATGTTGCACCATTTCGGCAAAGCTCATGGGGTATAGGTGGAAGGCATATTTACGGCCTGTCAATGGCTCATTGACTTTATTGGACAAGTCAAAGGAAGATGATCCTGTCGCAATTACCTGAATTTCCGGAATCTGATCGGTGAATAATTTAAGGGTTAGACCAATACCAGGGATGCGTTGAGCTTCATCGATGAAGACTAAGGTGTGTGGTCCAACTAAATTACGAAGTTTCGTGGATGTGGTTTCTGATAGTATGTCGCGTACATCTGCCTCATCACCGTTTAGATAAAGAAACGATTTTTCTTGCGCTGACAGGATGGCATGAATTAAGGTGGATTTACCCGTTTGTCTTGGGCCAAAAAGTAAGATGGCTTTTCCTTTGAATAAACGGGCTTCTATCTCGTTTTGTACTCGGCGAATAATCATATAATAGGATTGAATTCCTAAAATTACATAATATTTTTGGAATTGAATCCCAATTAAGCATATATTTTTTCCTGTTAATATTACCTAATTACCTTCTTCCCGTATTTCTCCTTCGCTCATTTCCTTTTGGAATCACTCGATTACCCCTAGGCGCGTCTCTTTTTCTGGAGCGATTGTTAACAAATCCCGTTCCAGAACGCATGCCCACCATTTCTAAATCGATGGTTCTTTTGGCCAAATTCGTATCGCGTACTTTCACTTTTACCGCATCGCCAAAGGTGAATACTCGGCCGTTGGACTTGCCAACAATCCTATAATTTTCTTTATCTAAATCGTAAAAATCGTCGTTTAGGTCGACCATCCGCACAAGTCCCTCACATGAAGTTTCCCCAATCTCCACAAATATCCCAAATTCCGTTACTCCAGTAATGATTCCGTCAAATACCTGTGGTTCTTGTAAACTCATGAACTCCACTTGCTTGTATTTAATGGAAGCGCGTTCGGCTTCGGAAGCCAACTTCTCACGATCTGAGGAATGCTTGCATTGAATCTCGATCGGCGAGCGATCTTTGGTCTCGCCTCCATCTAAATAATGTTGCAACAAACGATGCGTCATGACATCAGGATAGCGACGAATAGGACTTGTAAAGTGTGAATAAAATGGAAAGGCAAGGCCAAAGTGTCCAATCGCGTCGGTGCTGTATCGAGCCTTCGACATAGTCCGAACGGCCAAACTTTGCAATACATTTTCCTCCGCTTTCCCCTGAATATTTTCCATCAAGGCATTAAATGATTGACTCACTTGCTTCGGCTCCGTGGTTACTTGGTACCCAAATTTCTTCGCAAAGGAAGAAAATACCCTAAGTTTTTCAGGATCTGGCGCCTCGTGAATCCGATATACCATGGTATTTCGCGGATCCGATTGCTTTAATTCATGTACATATTCAGCCACTTTTTTGTTGGCCAGCAACATAAATTCCTCAATTAATTTATGCGCATCCTTGCGTTCACGAGGATATACGGCAATGGGTTTTCCGTCTTCGTCCAACAAAAACCGAAGTTCTGTGGTATCGAAATTGACCGACCCATGTTTAAATCGCGCATCTCTAAATATTTTCGCAATCCGATTTAAATCTTTAATCACTGGCTCATACGAATCTTCTGAAGGGCCCTCATGTTCAATTAAAACTTGGGCATCTTCGTAGGCAAATCTGCGATCCGAATGGATTAATGTTCTGCCAAACCACTCTTTGACAATCTTCCCTTTTTTGTCTAATTCGAAAATGGCCGAAAACGTACATTTGTCTTCATTGGGCCTCAACGAACAAAGGCCATTGGAAAGTTTTTCGGGCAACATAGGAACGACACGATCCACCAAATAAACGGAGGTCGCACGCCGATAAGCCTCTTGGTCCAAAACACTTCCT
>CANIYB010000275.1 GCA_947471105.1 Cytophagaceae bacterium | reverse complement strand
CTATTACCTAACCTACGCTTTCTTTAGAAACTCCGTCCTCAAAACCATCACAGATTTATCTACTTTACCCTCGATTTCATCGGCAGCATCCGTTAAACGAATATGCTTCACCATCGTGCCTCTTTTAATAATTCCAGACGAGCCCCTTACTTTTAAATCTTTAATCACAGTAACCGAGTCCCCTTCTTTCAGAATTGCTCCATGACTATCGCGAACGATCAACACATCTTCTTCACTCATTTTGTCTAGTTTAAATGGATTCCAGTACTTATAAATGACTATTATTTCTTATCCCACGTATTTTTATTGTTCCTAAAACCCAATAGCCTTTGAGCTAAATCAGGACGCTTCAAAAAAGTTAATCGATTGCGAATCCAATCTTTATATTCTGGCTTGTACCAGAAAAAATATTTGTTTTGATTCTGCTTTTCTTCTCTCGTCTTTGCCGTTTTAATCGGTTGCAACGTATAAGGGTGAACCCCTGAATAATAAATCACCTCAGCCACCGTCATAGGTGTGGGCGTAAAATCTTGCACCTGCTCTAAATGAAAACCTAAATCCTTCGTTTCAGCTGCTAAATTAGCCATATCTTCTTCCTCGCAACCCGGATGAGATGAAATGAAATACGGAATTAAAGGTTGCTTTAACCCAAACTTTGCTGAAATAGCATCATACTTCTTTTTAAACGCATGAAAATATTTAAACGAGGGTTTACGCATGACACGTAAAGTGGCATCTGAAGTATGTTCCGGAGCCACTTTTAATCGACCCGACACATGCCGAGTAATCAATTGCTCCATGTATTCATCATGATTGCCATCTTGATTATTTTTATTGAAATCATCTACTAATAAATCATAGCGCACTCCTGAGCCAACAAACGCCTTCTTGATTCCTGGGTGTGCATCGACTTTCCGATAAATTTCGGTCATTGGCTTGTGTGATGTATCTAAATTATTACAAATCACCGGGTGAATACAAGAAGGACTCACACACCGAGCACAAATTGCCTCATCTTTCCCCTTCATCTTATACATATTAGCCGAAGGTCCCCCCAAATCAGAAATATACCCTTTAAAATCAGGAGCTTTCGTTATCTGTTCTACTTCCCTCATGATCGAGGCCTCACTCCTAGACGCTATAAACTTACCCTGATGAGCTGAAATAGTACAAAAACTACACCCCCCAAAGCATCCCCGATGCATATTCACAGAAAACTTAATCATCTCAAAAGCAGGAATCGGTCCACGCTTACGATATTTGGGATGAGGTAATCGAGTATAAGGTAAATCAAAGGATTTATCCATCTCAACCTCCTCCATCGTCTTAAATGGGGGATTTATGACTAATATTTCATCCCCAACAGCCTGAGTAATTCGATTCGCTTGCCATTTATTAGACTCAACTTCCACAATTTTAAAGTTGGAAGCATATTTAATTTTATCTTCTAAACATACCTCATGACTGGATAACTCTACTGTCTCCCAATCCGTTGGCGGTAAAACATCAGCCTTTGATTGTAAAAAAGCAACTTGATTAATGTGCGTTAAATCCCGCAAGTTTTTACCTTCTTTAACCCCACGCATAATTTCGCGCAGTGGCTGCTCCCCCATTCCATAGACCAACATATCAGCCCCGGAATCCACTAAAACCGAAGGAAATAATTTGTCTGCCCAATAATCATAATGAGTTACACGACGCAATGAAGCCTCAATGCCCCCTATTAAAACAGGTACATCGGGATAAATCTCTTTTAATATTTTGGAATAAACCGTAGTGGCATAATCAGGTCGAAACCCAGATTCTCCTCCAGGTGTATAGGAATCATTCGAACGCAAGCGCTTATTCGCCGTATAATGATTCACCATCGAATCCATACAACCCGCCGTTACACCGAAAAAATACTTGGGTTTACCTAATTTTTTGAAATCTCGTAAGTCATCTTGCCAGTTGGGCTGTGCGACTATCCCCACCTTCAACCCTTCACTCTCCATAATTCTGCCTATCACCGCGGTACCAAAAGCTGGGTGATCCACATAAGCATCCCCAGAAATCAAAATTACATCGAGTTCATCCCAGCCTCTTTTCTCTACTTCCTTTTTTGTCAAAGGCAACCAGTCGGTAATCGGTCTTTCATCCATTAGACAAAATTAATTCAAAAAGAGTATTATACCTATTTAGAAAGCTTTGCTTTTAAATAATTTGCAGTTGCATTAAATACTTTCAATGTATTTGAAAATCTAAACCAATGATGTGTATCGTCTACTATGACCATAGTCTCAACAACTACTTTACGCTTCATTAGTCGGTTCACCAGATCAACACTCTGATTAAATGGAACATTGCGATCATCATCCGCATGAATAATAAATACCGGAGAGGTCCAAGTACTTACAGATGAAACTGGAGAGGATCTAAACGACAAGCTGGCTGCCCATTCCGCATCTGGGGCTTTATGGAATTCATCCGCCAATGGCTCAGCTTTTAATTGGTTTGCCCAATCATGAACGCCATGAATATCAACACCCGCAGCAAATAATTTCGAATCCCTAGCTAATCCTAAAGCTGTCAAATAACCTCCATAAGACCCTCCATAAATGCCTATTTTTTTTGCATCCACAAAGGATTGAGTAGCTAACCACTCGCCCGCTGCCTTAATATCCAAATATTCAGAAGCACCTAAATGCCCAGCAGATTTAGGATGTTGAAATTCATACCCATACCCTATGCCCAATCTATAATTGACAGACAACACAACAAAACCAAGGTTAGCCAAATACTGATTCAATGCGTACGCATTAGCATAATAATCAGAATAATGCCAACCTAAAAGCATTTGCCTTGGAGGGCCACCATGCACAAAAATAATAGCTGGTTTTTTCTGAGTACCATTTGAATTATCGAAAATCTGAGCATGTATAGATAAACCATCCAAAGACTTAAATATGACTTGCTTAGGTTCAATCAGTAATTTTTCAGGATATTCAGTTGGGAATAATGAGGCAGTTAGTGATTTGGGAGCTGCAGCATCCAATTTGAAAATTACCTGAGGTGCTTTTTGGGGAGTAGAACCGATGTAAACAATTCCCTTATTATTTTCCAAAGCCAACGCAGTCCATTCATTGCCATTTCCGGGTGTTAAAACTTTCATATCCGCCTTGTCAACAGACACTTGAAGAATATGTCTTCTGTCCTTATCCAAAGCATCAGGACCAGTATTAACATCACATAAAAGATTTTTTCCATCCAAACTTAAACTCACATGTTCCACCATGAATTCCCCAGGTGTTAACAACAAAGGCGTGCCACCCGAGGGAGCAATGGAGTATAAATGAGGCCAACCATCATGATAAGAAGTAAATGTGATCACATTAGCAGTAGCCCAAAATAAATTGGTAGACCCGTGAGTAGTAGGTAAAGATCCCCGATTTGTTTTAGGAGCCTCCCAAACTAATTTCGAATTCTCCCCTGTTACAGGTGCGGCACGGATGCTCCAATAAACTTTTTTTCGTTGGGTCAATGAATCCGACTGACCACCCAAAGCGAGTGTTCGAATGAATGCTATGCTTTTCCCATCTGGCGACCAACGAGGACTCGTGTCTCGGGCAAATGAAGGATCAATCCATTGGATTTGATTATTCCCG
>CANIYB010000274.1 GCA_947471105.1 Cytophagaceae bacterium | reverse complement strand
TCGGCTTTGTTAGGGGAATAACTTTGGATGGAATTAGACTATTTTCTTCTGTCTTATTATTTTTTTCGTAGGGATCTTTTTCATTGACGGTGGAAATCCTCTCACGCATTTTAGCAATATCGGCGGCCGTATATCCTTGAGTCAATGCAGCCTTTTCAATTTGCGCTTCTGTCATCCCACTCGACTGTGCTCTTTCTAAAAACAAAGCAATCTCGTCATCCGTTAAATCATCTACATTTCGTTTAGGCATACCCGGAGTTTGCGCTATGGATACATTAGCTAAGAGGGCAAACATCAAAACGAGTGAAAGGAATATAGGACGTATAACGCGATTCGAAAATTTCATATTATTCATGAATGGGTATAAAATACAAGCAAATTTATTCATTTTTTTGTTCTTGTCCTTATTTCGTGGGCCAACTATTTATTCTAAGGCTAAATGTTTTAAAATTTAGGGCAGGATAATGTACGCTTGATTTTTAGGTATGGCCTTTTGATTGACATATCCAAGTCAAATAAATAGGCAACGGATATTTCATGCGCCCCTCCAGAAGGTAATCCTACATTGGAAATGGTCAAATCATACGAGTAACCAATGGAAAAATTATCCTGTCTGTATCCCAATAAAGCCACAATTGACTCCCTGGTAGACGAACTATTACTATTCTTTAATGGTATTCCTCGATACCATGCGCCAATCACTAAGGGCGATAAGGTCAAATATGCCCCCAAATCCATTTGATCAAAGGATCCCTGATGTTTATAATGCATCACTGGACTAATGCTCTTTTCCCTATTTCGCTCACTCGCTGAATTTTGCTCATAATAGGAATCCTCAAATAATATTTTTGTCCCTATTTGGACGCTATATTTAGTTTGTAAAATATCATCGCTTCCATTAATCAAAGATTTATTTGGGGCATTTATGTGATGCGCAGAAACTCCTAACCAGGTGTTTTTTAAATTAAATAAAGCTCCCGTTGACAAGTCAACATAATTGGCATTGGGTTTGAATTGACTCAAAATTGGATCCGTTGACGTACCCAAACTCCCCCCACTGACCAAGGAACTCACTTGGTCCCCAAACACCAAACTCGAATAATCAATTCCTTTGCTCACATAAGCACCCTCCATGCCAAATGAAACCGAACTTTCAGGCGCTAATGTTAAATGATACGCATATTGTAGCCCAAATGTGGTAGTCTTTAAATTGGAAAATTGTTTGTCGGTCGTAGCGATAAACCCAAATCCACTATTAATACTAGCCACACTGATATCAGCCGTTAAGGCTGAAAACTGATAATTAGCAGTCAAATTTGGCCACTGATTTCGGTGATTGAAATTAACTTTGGAGGTTTGGCTAACTCCTGCAAAAGCCGGAGAAATTAACAAGGGTGCCGCGTAAAATTGTGACAAAGTAGGGTCCTGTCCACGAACAACCCAAGGGCTCAAGGTAAGGGTACATAAACATGAAAAAATCAAAGCGATTTTTCTCATAATTTTGCGCTTAGCCCCGCAATTTAACGCTTAGCTTTTCAAAAACCAATAAAATGACTTAATTTGTGTCGCTTAATCATTTTTACACCATGCTGCGTAAATTTCTTTTCCTGCTCTCTTGGTTATTGATTAGTCATATTTCTTTCAGCCAAATCGTCATTCGAAATAATTGCATTACCCAATGTGCCAATTGCACTCTAAGTACTTCACCTGATCTGGCGACGGTGTTTGATTGGGCCGTGGACATGCCCGCTGGAACCAATTATTTTTGGGATTTTGGTGAGCCTGGTTCGCCTACCAACACATCTACTCTCCGTACGGGATCCCATCAATATTGCACTCCTGGTGTTAAAACAGTGACTTTGACTTTGGTCAATGGAACGACAACGACCAAGATTGTTAAGAAGTTCACGGTAGGCCAACTCCCTTATATTTATTTAGGAAAGGATGACAAGGACACCACTAAGACCATTTGTGATGGCCAATTTGTGGAACTGAACGCTTTTGGAAAAGTAGGAAAACCCAGTTATCCGATCGATGTGTTGTGGTATCCGAAAGGACAAACGACCGACACGATTAAGGTGCATGAATCAGGTTGTTACTCGGTTCAAATAACGGATCGCGTTTCTGGTTGTACGGCCGAAGCCAAAATGCAAATTAAAATTTGTGGAGAACGAGATCCCGATAAAAACATATCAAAATTCACGAAGGCTTGGGCTTTTGGGGATGGGGCTTCTATTTTATTTACCGGTTCACCGGATAACCCGACCTTAGTCACCAGTAAAATTAGTGCCCCCAATGGGGTAGCTAAAATGGAGGATCCGAGCATTTCCAATGGACTCATTTTTTATACGGATGGCCAAAAGGTTTTTGATAAGTCCAATAACCCCATCGATCCTACTAAAATTTTAAATGGCGACCCCACAAATTCACAAGGTGTCACCATCATTCCTAAGTCGACGTGCAAGGGATGCCAATCCGAATACTACGTTTTTACACTCCACAAAAATGCAAAAGGTGAAAATTTGATTTTTTACAGCATTGTGGACATGAAAATGAACAAAGGCAAAGGAGGGATCTCTGTTTTAAATGATACACTAAGTCCTGTTCCTAGCACTTCAAGAATTTTAGCCACCGAAGGGGGTAATGGGTTTTATTGGCTAGTGACGCAGGATGCAGATCCTTTGGCTACATCAACCACCACGCGAATTTTTAAAGTATCTCCCTCTGGGATTTCAGCGCCTATTGTCACTAAATCGGGAACGGTAATTTCTGCATCCGCGGGGTCAACGGGCAATACCAAAATATCATCGCCCAACTCTACTAAATTGGCCATCACGATTCCAGGTCCGCCGACCAATAAAGTCGATATTTATGACTACGACAAAGCGACCGGAAAATCGACTTTGTCGTTTACCCTGGATTTAGGCATAAGTCCACCTACCTTATATGGAGTAGAATTTTCCTCCAATGACAGTGTGCTCTATATTTCAATGCAAGGTAATGGAGGTTCAATCCCTTCTCAGATTTTACAATTTGACATATCCAGTAAAAATGCAGTAAAAACGTTAGCGAGCAAACAAGTAATCTACTCAGGGTCTGAAAAGGTGGGGGCACTGCAAATAGATCCGATCAATCATGCGATTATTTTTGCCGCTTTTCAGGGCAGTAATATCCTTGGGAAGATTAAAGGGTTAAATAACCTAGTGACTGCCAAAGGAGACACTAATATTATGGCTAAATTTACCCGAAATGGTTTTGGTGTGGATTCTTTAGGGAAACCCATTACTTTGCCTTCGGGGGCGACGAGCCAATTAGGACTACCGCCAACGATTCCCTTTCCGATTACTCCTCAAAGTCCTCCTTCCATCACCCAAACTTGCGAGGGCACTACGTTTAAGTTTACCGTTTCTCAGAAACTTTGTGATCCATTAAATAATGACCGCATCGATTGGAAAATTTATCAAACGATATTGAGCCCATTTCCAGAGCCAAAAACAGGTATTCTGGTGCCTTTAGATACCAAAAAACTTATCTATTCCTTTACGGGAGCAGAACTAAAATATGACTTTGCCACATCCGACAAATATGTCATCACCGCGGCCATTACTAATAGTTGCGTGAAGGCCTATTTGATGGATGCGCAGCAATTTGAT
>CANIYB010000273.1 GCA_947471105.1 Cytophagaceae bacterium | reverse complement strand
AATAAACTTCTCCTCCCCTTCTTTTAACGAAATCGAATTGACAATCGATTTGCCTTGAACACATTTTAATCCGGCCTCGATCACTTCCCATTTCGACGAATCAATCATGATAGGTAATCGGGCTATATCAGGCTCAGACATCAACAAATTCAAGAATTGAGGCATCATTTTTACCCCATCAATCATCCCTTCATCTAAGTTGACATCCAAAATTTGGGCCCCGCTATCGCATTGTTCTCTCGCGACCGCAATGGCCTCTTCAAATTTTTCCTCGCGAATTAATCGGGCAAATTTCTTCGAACCTGTCACATTACACCGCTCGCCTACATTAACGAAATTGGTCAATGGAGTAATTTCAAGTGGTTCTAAACCTGAAAGCATTTGGTTATGACCGGCCACCGGAATCTGATGCGGCTTATATTTTGAAACAAGGGACGCAATCGCTTTAATGTGGGCAGGCGTGGTACCACAACATCCCCCGATAATATTCACAAAACCATGCTGAAGAAAATCCTCAATCACCTCGGCCATCTGCTCTGGAGATTGGTCATATTCACCCATTTCGTTTGGTAAACCCGCATTGGGATGAGCGGATACAAAAAACGAAGACTTATCACTTAATGTTTTCACATAAGGACGCATTAAATCTGCACCCAAGGCACAGTTTAAACCGACCGACAACAAGGGCATGTGGGAAATAGACGTCAAAAATGCTTCTGTCGTTTGACCCGAAAGGGTTCTTCCAGAAGCATCCGTAATGGTCCCAGAAACCATAACGGGCAAATAATTGTAGTTCGGATGTTGAGTAAAAAATTGGTCTATCGCAAAAAGAGCCGCTTTTGCGTTTAAGGTATCAAAAACCGTTTCAACTAACAATAAATCAGCGCCTCCGTCAACTAACCCGCGAACCTGCTCTTGATAGGCTACCACTAATTCATCAAATGTAACCGCACGAAAACCTGGGTCATTCACATCCGGTGACAAGGATAAAGTACGATTTGTGGGCCCTATCGAACCAGCGACATACCTAGGCTTACTCGGATCTTTTTCAGTAAATTCATCGGCAACCTCTCTGGCAATTTTAGCAGACTCAAAGTTTAATTCATACACCAAATCCTCCAAATGATAATCGGCCATCGCAATCGATGTTCCCGAGAACGTATTGGTCTCCGCTATATCAGCACCTGCCTCAAAATATTTGGCATGAATTTCTTTGATCACATCAGGACGCGTGATCGAAAGCAAATCATTATTACCCTTAAGTTCGTGAGGAAAATCCTTAAACCGCTCACCGCGATAATCCGCATCGGTTAGGTTATATTGTTGAATTAAAGAACCCATGGCACCATCTAGGACTAAAATCCTATCTAATAAAAGTTCTCGTATATCTTTTTTAAGCATAGACAAAATGAATCTTTGAACGAATCAAAGGGGGTAAATAAAAGAGTTAAAAATCTCGCAAAGATACATCATTTCAACCGATCACCCATAAATTTTGATTTAAAGGAAGCCTAATTTTTTGATTTTTTCTAGGTCTTCAGGACTATCAATGCCGATCGTTTCAAATTGTGTTTCGACCGCTTGAATTGGAAAACCATTTTGTAGCCACCTCAACTGCTCTAAGGCCTCTGAAGTTTCGAGATCTGAAGCGGGTAATTTACTAATGGACTTTAAAATATCTGAACGATACGCATATAAACCTATGTGTTTGAAGTATCGATGATGTGCCAACCAATCTTCCTGGGGTAATCCGCGCATGTAGGGAATTGCATGCCTAGAAAAATACAAAGCTTGATTTTTATTATCCAAGACTACTTTGGGACAATTTGGGTTAAACAAGGTATCAATCGTGGTAATTTGTTTGACTAAGGTAATAATGGGCGCATTGGAATCCATTGCGTTGGTAATTTCAATGAGTTGTTGAGGTTCAATATAAGGCTCATCCCCTTGAATATTTACAATGTAATCAATGCCATCTTCTAAATTCGCTAACACCTCCGCGCATCGATCCGTACCCGAAACATGAGATGCCGAAGTCATCATAACTTTAGCTCCAAATGACTGAGCCACCTGATAAATGCGTTCATCATCTGTGGCAATAATAATCTGATCCCATCCTTTCACAGAAGCCACTTGATCGTAAGTCCTTTGAATCATTGTTTTTCCACCTAGATCCACTAATGGCTTGCCAGGGTAGCGAGTTGACGCATAACGTGCTGGAATTACGGCCACAACTTTTTTACCTTGGATCATAATAAATTGAGTTTATTCAATGAAATTTAACAAATTTGCACATAATTTAGATTAAAATCGCTCTCGCTTTTGGAAAAAATATCCAAACATATATTTGAATCAACAATTTGGAGTATCGGATATTTCGGGACGAAAGAAATTCCAAAACTCTGGATTGAACTTAGATCGCCAACTAAAATCCAATGGGTCAATTTTGATATTTCAAGTCGAATAGCCACGGATATTTGTTCTTTTGAATCTACCCATAAAATTAAAACATGGTTAAAAGGCGTGGGAAATATCGGTTTATTTCTTCGATTGAAATCAGGCATAAATCCAGGCATTGAAGCATTAGAAGCCTATGATTTAGCCACAGGAAATTTAATTTATGATGTCAATATAACGCATTGGGTAAAATTGACCGATTCTCATATTCAAGTTGTTCAAGAAAAAGCGCTGTTTTGGATCAATTTACATACAGGCATGTTTGAGGTTCCAGCGAACCCTCATGAGGAAGGAAGCAATCAATTTCTTTTCGAAAACCCGGCTCATTTTGAGGAAAACCAGCCAGGGTATTCAGATTTTAAGTCATTTTTTAAACAAAATTTTGATGAAAATATTGTCAAAGCCATGGATTGTTGGGACGGAAATGATAAGATAATATTTTCTTATTATCTTTACGAGGATGGCTTGAAAAACATCCTTAAAGTGTGCGATAAAGGATTTAAAACGGAGCATACCGAAATAATTGCAGAGGGGGAAACCATAGGTTTTAATACGTTTCAAATATTTAATCGTACGTTGATTTATATAAAAGACAAGCATCAACTAATATTTTATGAATTCTAAAAATCTAATTTTATTCATTTTATTCTGTCTAGGAATCACGAGCGCTTTTGGAAGCCCTATTGACTCCTTAGGACTTAAAAAAGACAACAATAAAACCTACATCGTGTACAAAGTGGAAAACAAGCAACCACTTCACTCGATATTAAAGCATTTTAATCTTTCATTAACAGAATTCAAACAAATTAATCCTGAAGTCAACATCCCAATCAATGCTGGGGAAATCATATTCATTCCCATTCACTATTTGGATGATGCCACAAATGCATTAATTGCCCCTGCTAAACCCCTTGAAAAAGTGGTTGCCAAAAAACAAGAAGAAATCAAACCCACCGAAACAGGTATTCATGTCGTTTCTGCCAAACAAAGCCTATTAACAATCGCTAATTTGTATAAGGTAACCATGGCCGATATTCGAAAATGGAATAATTTGACTTCAGATGTTCTGAAAGAAGGCCAGCGATTGTTAGTCGAAGCACCCAAAAATTTAGTCATTGACAAATCCACTTTATTAGGCAGCAAAAACGATAAAGGAGTAGAAGAGTTGAAATCGGATACTAAGGAATCGGATGGCTT
>CANIYB010000272.1 GCA_947471105.1 Cytophagaceae bacterium | reverse complement strand
TGACATCAAAGTTTCAGTGAGCTCGGTGGCCTCTTCTGCTCAAGCTCGCGCGTATGTAGATGTTTTATCAGCTGCTGATTTCTCTTCTATGATTAATTCGAAAGGTACAGCCGCGCAGAAAGCTTTGTTAGGTAAATCTTCTACTGATTGGCAAAAAGAAATATACCGCAATGCCATATCGATCGATAACAATGTGAGCATTACAGGATCCATTAAAAATACACCTGTTCGTGCTTCGGTAGGTTATTTAAATCAAAATGGTATTTTGAAAACGTCTAATATGGATCGTATTTCAACTTCAATAGGTGTAAGCCCTAGCTTTTTTAATAATTCATTAAAGGTGGATTTGAATTTAAAGTCTTCCGTGATCAATAATAATTTTGCTAATCAAGGCGCTATTGGTACTGCAGTGGGATTTGACCCAACACAATCCGTTACGGGAAGTGATTTTGGTGGGTATTTTGAATGGTTAGATCCAGCGACTAAGAAACCTAATTCTTTAGCACCAAAAAATCCTTTAGGTTTATTGAATCTACAAAAGGATCAATCTAAAGTAAATAGAACGATAGCAAATGCAGTATTTGATTATAAAATGCCTTTTTTACCTGAATTAAGAGCGAATGCAAACGTGGCTATTGACAAATCTTCTTCAGAAGGAACGATTAATATTCCTGCTGGAATTGCCAACTCATTTGACCGTGGAGGTAAGGCAGGTACTTATTCTCAATCTAAGGATAACAAGACTTTTGAGTTTTATTTGAATTATGTGAAAAGTATTGGCATGCACAGAATAGATGTCATGGGTGGTTATTCCTATCAAGATTTCTTGAGAGATAATACTGATTTGGACAAGAATGTTGCAGGTACGGTATTTAATAATACGTATTACAAAACGCAAAACACCTTGGTATCTTTTTATGGTCGGGCTAATTATTCATTAAACGATAAGTATTTATTGACATTTACTTTACGTAATGACGGTTCTTCTAGATTCTCTCCTGAAAATCGGTGGGGTGTTTTCCCGAGTGCTGCGGCTGCTTGGAAAATTTCTGAAGAATTTAAGGATTCCGAAGTTATCTCAGATTTGAAATTGAGGTTAGGTTGGGGTGTGACAGGTCAGCAAGATGTATTTAGTGATTATCCATATTTGGCACGCTATACAAATTCTGAACCTAATGCTCAGTACCAATTGGGAAATACATTTTTAAATACTTTGAGACCAGAAGGATATGATGCCAACATCAAATGGGAGCAAACAACTACTAAGAACATTGGTTTAGATTTTGGATTTAAAAAAGTAGGAATTACAGGTTCGATCGATGTATATCAAAAGGAAACGAAAGATTTACTTTCCGTTATTCCAGTGCCTGCAGGTTCTAATTTAACGAACCAGATTTTAACGAATGTGGGTAATTTAGAAAATAAAGGGGTTGAGGTAACGTTGAATTTCAATCCGATTCATACGGCTAATGTGAACTGGGATTTTGGTGTAAATGCTACATTTAACCAAAGTAACATTACGAATTTGACTAAGGTAAAAGACCCGACCTACCAAGGAATTTTAGTGGGTGGTATCTCAGGTGGTGTGGGGAATACCATTCAGATTCACTCTTTGGGATATTCTCCTTATACTTTCTATGTATACCAACAAGTATATGACAATAGTGGTAAGCCCGTTGAAGGACTTTATGTAGACCGCAATGGCGATGGCAAGATCTCTTCTGACGACCGTTACCGTTATGAGTCACCTAATTCAAAGTATTTCTTTGGAGCTTCTTCTAATCTACAAATTAAGGATTTCTCATTCGGATTTGTGTTGAGAGCTAATGTTGGAAATTATATGTACAATAACACTAATTCCAATAATGCGGTTTATCGTGCGGCAACGGGAGGAAATAATTTCTTATCTAATTTGGTTCCCAACGTTAACGAAACAAATTTCAATAACACGCAGTACTTCTCTGATTACTACATTCAAAATGCTTCATTTTTACGTGTAGATAACATCAGCTTTGGATATAATTTAAATAGACTATTAAATGCGAAGAAATTCAATGCTCAATTATCATTGAACGTTCAAAATGCATTTATTGTAACTAAATATCAAGGCTTAGATCCTGAAGTTGGCGGCGGAATTGATAACAACATGTATCCAAGACCGCGTACTGTTTCATTGGGCTTAAATGTGAATTTTTAATCGTTAAATCGTAGAGAAATGAAAGCAAAATATATAACAATTGTAAAGGGAATAAGCTTGGGCATCGCCTTAAGTATATTGTCCTCATGTATGGGAGATCTGGATAGAATCCCGTTCATCGAAGTTACGTCGGCCACGGTTTTTAAAGATCCAGCTAACTATAAGCCTTTGTTGGCTAAATTATATGCAGGTTTAGCCGTGTCGGGCCAACAAGGCCCTGCTGGAAAGCCTGATATTTCAGGTATTGACGAGGGTTTTTCGACCTATTTACGTCAGTATTTCAAAGCACAAGAATTACCTACAGATGAGGCGGTGATTGGTTGGAATGACGGTAGTTTACCAAGTTACCACACCATGACATGGACTTCAGGAAACGAATTTATCACGGCGATGTACAACCGTATTTATTATCAAATTGGAATTTGTAATGAATATATTCGTGAAACATCGGATGAAAAATTAGCTTCTAGAGGTATTACATCTCCAGAAATTAAAATGTATCGCGCGGAAGCTCGTTTTTTAAGAGCTTTAAGTTATTACCACGCGTTAGATATGTTTGGTTCAGTTCCTTTTGTTACGGAAAAAGATGCAGTAGGTTCGTTTTTACCAAAACAAATTTCTAAAGCAGATCTTTTTACTTACATCGAATCGGAATTGAAAGCGATCGAAGTAGATATGGCGGAGCCAAGAAAGAACGAGTATGCTAGAGCTGATAAAGCAGCGGCTTGGACTTTATTAACTAAGCTGTATTTAAATGCCGAAGTTTATATAGGTGCAGGTAAATATACAGAGGCGATTACTTCTGCTAAAAAGGTGATCGGAGCTGGATATGTGTTAGAGGCGAAATACCAAAATTTGTTTTTAGCTGATAACAACAAATCAGCCGAAATCATTTTTCCAATTGCATTTGACGGAACTAAAACTAAAACTTGGGGTGGGATGACATTCATGGTTCATGCGCCTGTAGGAGGTAAAATGAATCCAGCCGAATTTGGAATTAATGGCGGTTGGGGTGGTTTAAGAACGACTCAGCAATTTGTGGATCACTTTGATGATAAATCCGGTAAGACAGATTCTAGAGCGATGTTTTTTACTGATGGTCAAAATAAAGATGTGGCAGATATTTCTGCTTTCACGGATGGATATGCGATTACGAAATATAAAAACGTAACGTCAACTGGCGTGAAAGGTTCAGATCCAGAAGGTAATTTCCCTGATACAGATTTTCCTATGTTCCGTTTGGCAGATGTATATTTAATGTATGCTGAAGCGGTATTACGTGGTGGTTCTGGGGGTGATTTGACGACAGCATTGCAATATGTAAATGCTTTACGCGCTAGAGCTTATAATGGAGCACAAGGAAATGTAAGTCTATTGAACTTAGATTTGATCATTAAGGAAAGAGGAAGAGAGTTGTATTGGGAATGCCATAGAAGAACCGATTTAATTCGTTTCAAAATGTT
>CANIYB010000271.1 GCA_947471105.1 Cytophagaceae bacterium | reverse complement strand
TCGGTAGTACATCATCACAGCTAAATCAAAATTCTTAAAGCTTACGCGGTTTGTTAAACCCATGGTAAAATTAGGCAACTGACTTCCTAATATTACACGGTCGTCTTGGCCTAAAACGCCAGAGGTAATTTTACCATCTCCGTTTTGATCTACGACACGAACAGCGCCTGGATACGAAGAATATTTCTTAGCTTCTTCCGCATCTCCTAATTGGAAAATTCCATTCGCCTTATAGTATAAGAAACTTTTTAGTGGGTAACCAACGGCCAATATGTTTTCAGGGTTTGTACTACCACTCCAGCCATACATCGCTCCATTAGGTAATTCCTCTAAGCGATTAATGTTTTTAGCAAAATTTAGAGATGATGTCCATGTGAAATATTTTTTTGAAATATTAGTTGTATTCAATAAAATCTCAACTCCTTTGTTGGACACTCGGCCAACGTTCGCAATAATCGTACTAAAGCCTGTTGACGTAGGTAAGGCTTGTCTCATAATCAAATCTTTGGTCGATCTATTATACCATTCAGCTGTAATGGAAACTCTATTTTTAAAGAAAGCGGTGTTTAAACCAAGATTTAATTCTTCACTTCGTTCCCATCCTAAATCTTGGTTAGGTAAGTTATTTGGTGCAAAACCAATGCCTGGATTTTGTCCATACCCATAATTGGTGTTCATTAAGGTAGCTGAAGTAGCATAAGGAGAAACCACTGAGTTTCCTACTTGGCCGAAACTTGCACGAACCTTTAAATCATCAAAGAAATTTAAATTTTTCACAAATTCTTCTTCACCTAATTTCCATGCAAATGCTCCAGAAGGGAAAAATGCCCATTTCTTCCCATCTGCTAATTGAGAAGCTCCATCAGAACGGGCAGTAAAGGTTAAGATATACTTATTGTCATACGTATAATTTAATCTACCCATATAAGACTCTAATGTTCTCTGGTTGTATCCGCTATAGATGGTAGGAGCCGCAGTTCCAGAGGCTAAATTATACCAATAAGAAACATAGGGTAATCCAGTAGCCGCAATGGCATTCATTTCAGTGCTGGTCTTAAAAGCACTTTGTAGGGCGGTAACATTTAATTTACTTTTCCCTTTTTCTACATTATAGGTCAACTGGTTATCAAATGTATAGGCCATAATAAAGTCATTCTCAACGGAAGCTCTCGTATTTCCTGATACGTTGACTGCTTTTGAATATTTTCCACGGTACTCATCTTGCTTAGCCATTTGATAGGAAGCCGAGATGGATGATTTGAAAGTTAAGCCTTTATATAATTCAAATTCGGCATAGGCATTTCCCATTTGGCTACTTACAGTTCTTGTCCATTGGTAATTGTCTAAACTAGAAGCCTCTAATAAAGGATTAACAGCAGTATTACGTCCCATTCTTACTGCATACCCATTAATATTGCCAATCGAAGCGTCGCCGCCCACCACTGGGTCTACTAAGTCACTATAATAAATGGTACTTGTCGGTCTTTCACGATACGCCGTTCTTGGTACCTCAAAAGAACCAGTTGGGTTTGTTGAATAATTGGCATACATCGTAATTCCAACTTTCAAGAAACTGGCAATTTTAGAATCTACGGCAGCATTCAAGTTGTATTTTTTGTAATTCGTCAATGGCATCATCCCATCTTCTTGAATATAACCAGCTGAGAATCGGTAATTGGTTCCACCTGAACCACCTGAAACAGCCACATTTCCACCTGAGTTAATACCCGGTTTGGTTAATAGGCCTACTAGATCAGTCGTTTTTCCGCTATTGATGAGGTTCATCTCATTTACATTGAACATCGTTTGACTCACAATAGCTCCGTTTAATGCGGCATCGGTGATGGAAGATTTGAAATATTCCTGAGCATCTTGCATTTTTGGTAAATGCGATGGGGATTTAACTCCTAAATAAGAATCAAATGTAACTCTTGGCTTTCCGGTTGATCCTCTTTTTGAAGTGATGATCACGACCCCATTTGCACCTCTAGATCCATAAATAGCTGTGGATGAGGCATCTTTTAAGATGTCTATCGTTTGAATATCAGCCGGGTTAATGTCCTGTAATTTACCTCCAATAACCCCGTCAATAACTACTAATGGCTCAGTATTCATGTTTTGTGGATTACTGCTGACCAATGTTAAGTTTACAGCTCCATCGTTATTTGGGTTGGCTGTGATGGTATTTTCCCCGCGTATGGCAATCGACCATAATTGGCCTGGCTTATTACTCATTTTGGTTACCACCACGCCTGGAACTTGACCTTGTAATGCCTGAGTTGCGTTTGTTGGATTACCTCTTGTGATTTCTTTGGCACTTATAGTTCCTACTGCACCTGTTAAATCTTTTTTCTTAACCGATCCATATCCAATGACTACCACCTCATTTAAGGTTTCTTGGCTAGGCATTAATTTAACAGCTAATTGTGTTTGATTTCCTACATTAATTTCTTGCGTTTCAAATCCTACAAAAGAAAAAACCAATGTGGATGACCCTTTTTCAGGAATAGAAATACTAAAAATACCGTTGGCATTTGTGGCAACACCTTTGGAGGTATTCTTCAAACGAACGTTTACTCCAGGAACCGGATCCCCTTTTTCATCGGTAACTTTTCCTGAAATGGTTCGGTCGGCAACGATCGTTTCATTGCTGATGGTAGAAGAAACCTCCGAACTAAAATTTGCATTCGTCGGAATCTGACCTTTTTCTAACACAATTTGATTATTTTTTTGAAATTGGTAGGTAATGTTTCTCGGTGCAAATACCTTTCTTAACACATTTTCCAGTGTTTCATTATTGACCAAAAGATTCAATTTCTCTTGTTGTTCAATAACTCCTTTTTGGTATGAAAAAGTCACATCGACTTGCTTTTCAATACTTTGCAAGAATGACTTTAAGCTTCCATTACTCAACGAGATACTTACTTTTTCCTGTAATCGATCTTGCGCTTTGGACGTGTGAGCATAGCCTATGGTGACCACCATGAGTGTCATCATCAGCTGTGTCAGTGAGACTTTCATAATTTTGAAAATCTGGTTTTTCGATAAAAATTTAGACATAATTGATTGGTTTAAATGTATTGATGTTAGTTTTAATAATTTGGGTTTAGTTTGCAAGTGTATTTATAATAGGTTTAGAGGTTTTCATTTTATTTACATCCTTTAGCATCTATGATGATTTGAGCATCAACTTCTTTGTAGCTGCCGCCAATAAGTTGGCATATCAAATCAAGTTTATCATATAAGGGTTCATTTTTAAAACGGGTAGTAATGACGCATTTTGAAAGCTGTTCATCATTGTAGATTATTTTAATTCCATAGACATTTGCTAGCGAATTAATCACTTGACCTACAGGGACTTCGTCGAAACTCTGATTGTAATTTTTGATTTCTAGATTGGACAATGGCAATGGCTTCTCAATGAGTGCTTTCGTTAAATTCTCAGTCTCCCGATTGAAAATACCTTTTTGGTTAGGAATCAGTATGATCCCTTTTGTTTCTGGGTCACTTACATTTATCCTTCTTTGGTTATACACGTTTACGCGGCCTGTCTTGACAGAAACAGTTACATTAGCATCTTTTTCAAAAGCCTTTATGGTAAAGCTGGTTCCTAAGACTTTCGTGATGATTTCGTTTGAATACACGAAAAATGGTTTTTTGGGATTTTTGGCG
>CANIYB010000270.1 GCA_947471105.1 Cytophagaceae bacterium | reverse complement strand
CAAAAAAAGTGTTTCTAGAAGGAATCGCATTTCCCTCCGCAATAGCTGTGGGTTTTGATGGACTATATCTAGGTGCGCCACCCAATTTACTTTTTGTACCGGACAAAAACCATGATGACGTGGCGGACATGGCTGATATCGAAGTTAAACTAACAGGTTGGGGAATTCGCGATCGGCATGAAACATTAAATAGTTTTCACTGGGGACCCGATGGCTGGCTTTATGGTTTGCAAGGATTTGCGACGCCGTCTAAAGTCCGAAAACCGGTAGGAAAAGGGAAAATCTATAAACAAAATGACCCATTTCCAGAAGACATTTTAACGGGTGAAGGCGTGGATATCAACGGAGGTGTGTGGAGATATCACCCCACGAAAGATATTTTTGAGGTGGTTGCCCATGGCTTTAGTAATCCTTGGGGGGTCGATTTTGACGCCAAAGGCCAGATTTTTATTTCAGCCTGTGTCATTCCTCACATGTGGCATGTGATTCCTGGGGGCGTATATCATCGCCAAGGAGGCCAGCATTTTAATCCTTATTTGTACAGTGATATTCGAACCATTGCAGATCATACCCACCGCTCTGCCCATGGAGGTGCCCGCGTTTACCAATCGGATGCTTTTCCCGCTGAACAAAAAGGAAGGATCTTTATGGCCAACATCCATGAACATGCTATTTTGTCTGACGTTTTAACGAAATCCGGTTCAGGCTTCGTGGCCAAACATGGAGAGGAATTATTGTTAGCCAACAATGCCCAATGGGTGGGTTTTAGCATGGAAGTAGGTCCTGACGGAGGACTATATGTATTGGATTGGCATGACGCAGACATCTGTGGAAAAGAAGTTGTAAACGGCGAAACTGGCCGGATTTACCGAGTAATGCCCACGGATAATTTGGCCGAAAATTGGGCCGGCAGATTTGAAGATTTAAATACTTTTTCTGATTTAAAATTAGTGTCTTTTCAGACCAATAGTAGTGATTGGCATGCGAGAAGAGCCCGAGTCATTTTGCAAAATAGAGCGGGGAAAGGGAAGATAGGCCAACAAGCCATCGACGAGTTGCAAAACATTTTAAAAAGTCATTCAAATATCGATTATCGTTTAAGGGCATTGTGGTCACTGCATGTGACACATAATTTTGCTGCAGGCCAATTAGAAAGCCTACTCTTGGATTCAGATGAGTACATCAGATCATGGGCCATTCAGCTTTTATGTGAAGATAAAAACCCTTCAGAAAAGGCCATGGCTGAGTTTATTAAAATGGCCAAAGAGGATAAATCACCTGTGGTTCGATTGTATTTAGCCTCAGCCATGCAACGCATGAATGAACAATCCGCTTGGAAAATCGCGTCTGAGTTGGCCCAACACAAGGAAGATTCAGAAGACCATAACTTACCAAAAATGATTTGGTTTGGACTTGAACCTTTGGTTAAGGCTAACCCAAAAGCAGGTTTGGAGCTATTGAAAAATACCAAGATCAATATGATTTCAAATTACATCGCACGAAGATTAATGGATGCGAATGAACACGCGTTATTAGTGACTTACCTTGAAAAAAATACGCAAAACATCGTTCCAATTCTAGAAGGAATGAGGGACGGTTTAGATGAGCGAATTGATTTAAAAGCACCTAAAAACTGGAATGCAGTTTCTAAAAAACTTAAGTTAAGAAAAGGAGAAGTAGCTAAATTGGCTTCACTCATATCTCAGCGCTTTGGAGAAACAGATGCCACTCAGAATAACCTAGCACTTTTGAAAAACAAAAATTCGTCTATCCCTCAGCGGAAAGAGGCATTAAACTATTTAGCGGCGGCCAAAAGAGTGGAATTGAAAAACGAATTACCTAGTTTATTCAACCAAATCCCGTTGAGGATGGACGTTATTTCAGCGATTGCGAATTTCAACGAAGATAATTTAGGGGCATTAATTGTTAGCAATTATAAAACCTTATCATTGGTTGAGAAACGCAGAGCCATTGAAACATTATCTTCTAGACCAAAATACGGTTGGCAACTGACACAAGCCCTTAAAAACCAAATAATTCCAAAATCTGACATTCCGGCTTATACGGCACGCCAGTTGTTGCGCGTGGTGGGTAGTGGATTTATTGAATATTGGGGGCCGATCGAGCAGGAACAGTCCTTAGAGAAGGCTTACATCAAGTATCGCAACATCCTGACACCGGCCGCCATTTTAGAAGCGAATGCAACCAAAGGAGAAATTGTCTTTCAAAAAAGTTGTGGCTCATGTCATAAAATGTATGGAAACGGTGGAAATATAGGCCCTGAATTGACCGGCTCTAACCGTGCTAATTTGGACTATTTTTTATTCAACGTCTTAAATCCATCTGGTGAAATTCAAGACGACTATAAATTAGTTGTGATTACGACGCGAGATGGCCGCACGTATTCGGGCAATGTGATTGCAGAAAACGATAGACAAGTGAGCATGCGCATTGTAGGAAAGGATGTATCTAAAATCAATAAGTCGGATATTCAATCAAGGGAAGTGATGCCTAGTTCGTTGATGCCCGTAGGAATTTTAGAAACCATTCAGGAAAATGAAGTGTTGGATTTAGTGAAATACATGCAAACGATGAAAAAGTAAAATTCATCGTTTGATAAAAAACTATTCCAATATTTGATGACTTTTGATTAATGCTGCACGTAATTCTAGGTAGGGCACTTCGTGTGTTTGTACATTTTTATCGATGGCAATACTAGCTGCTATTGCTGCAGATTGGCCTAAAACCATAAAAACGGGCTCCATTCTAATAGAACCATACGCAATATGTGAGGATGAAAGGCATACGGGTATAAACAAATTGGTTACTTCTGACTTTTTAGGGATAATGGATTTATAGCTAATTGGAAAAGGTGCATCCACATGCGCTTCAACATTACCTTCGTTTTTGACATATCCATTTAAATCGACATACCTCTGAATAGGATGAGAGTCCATTTGATATGCTCCAAGACCAATGACATCTTGAGCTACAGCCAAAGCTTCGCAATTTCGTTGGGTCATGACATAATCACTTACCATTCTTCTAGCTTCTCTAATGTATAACTGGTCGGTCCAACCGCCATCTGCAGCAAATTCGTCTTTGCACATTCCCCATTGAGAAACCACGTCACGTACTTGTTTAGGAATTCTCGGATGATAAGCCAAAGTCCACATTAAGCCTTGTTGGTACTTTCTATGCAATGCTGCAATTTTAATCCGATCTTCATAACTCGCTTCAGGATATTGGTAATTTTGACCAACAAAATCCGTTGAAAAGCCCTTTTGATTATTGGTATCTGTTTTTCGGTTTGGCATTTCAGAATTTATCCAAGGCACTAAAGGATCGCCATAATCATACATTTTGCGAATGTCACCTTTGGCGGCTTCATAATTGCGAAATAATAATTCATAATCTAACTCCTTATAGCCCTTTGGCTTTTTGAAAAGAATGCGATTTTCAGGATGATTATTCAAAGTCATGCGATAGCAATACGCTTGGATTTTATGATCGGCTTGACCGTCCAAGCCAGGTTTATCTGGACGAACAAATGGCAATAATCCACTTTTAGGATTACCCTTTATGAGGTAGGGGCTCACACCTTCTATAAAATTATGATGAATTGAATTCATGGAAGCTTTCTTATGTAGGGTCAAACTAACGTTATTCGCCTGAACTCCATT
>CANIYB010000269.1 GCA_947471105.1 Cytophagaceae bacterium | reverse complement strand
GCACCTGGGTGGGGGGTGGATTAGTGGTGAATGGCAAGGTGATTAATGGACTTCATGGTATCGGTGGCGAATGGGGGCATAATATTTTAGAAGAAGGGGGTGAGCCTTGTTATTGTGGAAAAGCTGGATGTGTTGAAAAAGTTATTGCCGGCCCATCCTTAGAATTGTTTTATGAAAGACAAACTGGTGAAAAAAAGAAATTAAAAGATATTGTTCAAGCGTATATAGCGGGTTCTGATTCGAATGCTACTGCCACCATGGAGCGATTATTTGAATATTATGGCAAAGCTATTTCTACCTTAATTAATGTCATTGATCCCGATGTGATTGTGATCGGTGGGGGAGTCGGAAACATTGATTTGCTGTATAGCGAGGGGTATGAGCGAATTAAAAAATACATTTTCAACTCAGGTGAAGTATTGACTCCCATCGTTAAACCGAAATTAGGGGATAGTGCAGGTGTTTTTGGGGCAGCGATGTTGTAATAGGCGCATAAGATTTGCGGCCTAAAAATTATAAAGCACAGGAATCGTTTGTGAGCTGTTTGCCCCCATGAACCTAAAATAATACTTGCCCGAGCTGAGTGGCGGAAGAAATATTTCTTCGTGTATTTGTTTGAGGTTTAGCGTTTTCAACATGGTTCCTTGGGCATTAAAAATCTCAAGTTTTATTTCCATTTCTTCAGGTAAATCAATGTTGATTTTTTCACCTATTTTAACTGGATTGGGATAAATCCGGATGGCAATTTCGTTGATGGGCTCAACTCCTAAAATGGGATTTAAAAGAGTGGTAGCCTTTAAGAAATTTGGAATTCCGTAACCCAATAAGTTATCAGGTTTAGAAGCTTGATTGCCGGATTTTCGGATGGCGTCCATGATCTGCCAAGAACTATTTCGAGGATTAGCTTGGACCATTCCGGCGGCAAATCCAGCCATGAGTGGTGCCGAAAATGAAGTTCCATTGGATGTCCCGATCGTCCCACCCGTTGTACCGACCACAGTCCCTAATCCCATAGAAGAAACATCTGGTTTTATCCTTTTATCAAAACTCGGCCCTAACGAACTAAAACTCGCTTTTAAACCAGATCTGTCTACGGCTCCCACAGCTAAAATTGAATCAGCATCTGCTGGTGCCGAAATATATTTCCAGGTGTTCGTTCCTTCATTTCCAGCGCTTATGGTGCAAATTATTCCTTTTTGGGATGCCCAGGCGGCTGCTTTTGAGACCAATGTGGTTCGCCCATTCATGTCTGCATAGGTATGATTCTGCTTTAAGTTGTCAAATTCAGAATATCCCAAAGATGAACTTAAGACATCGGTCCCCAAACTATCAGCCCATTCAGCACCTCTGAGCCAATTCGCTTCTTCCACGATTAATTCAGAATCATCTTCCTCAGTTTGTGCCATGGCAAAATTGGCTAAATAGGCTGTTCCAAATAATTTTCCTGGGGATTGGCCTGCAATAGTGCTAAGGACATTCGTTCCATGAGACCCACCTACATAAACTGATTTTAAACTAGGGCTTGTTGTTAGTGTGCCCACCACTCTTTTTTCGGTAAAAATAGCCTGTAAATAGGGTACTTGGTCCGCATTTAAAAAGCCGTTGTCCAACAAAGTAATCAGGGTATTTTCTCCATGAAAACCCTTTGCATGCATCACGTCGATTCCTAGTTGGGACACCTGTGTCAGCGAACTCCCATAATCTGGATCTGCATTTGATACTTTAGTCCCGGTAATCCCATTGCTTTTGATTTGATTATTTGAACTCGAGTCCGCTGGAAAATTCCAATATAGACCTTTCACATTATCTAGTTTTAATACTTTAGAAAGGTCGCTCGGCTTTTGTGAAATTAATGCTCCATTAATCCATTTTAATGGGAAAATGATGGTGGCCCCTGTGGATTTTAATTGGTCTAAATAGCTGGGGTTAACCGGTAAATCTTGAGCATGTAGAGCAATACTCATTTTTTTTCTACGTTCTATGGACTTAGAACTTAGAAATGCTTCCGGTTTATTGATTGAAAAAGGACTGTTATTTTTATCTTTAAACAGCACCAAATATCGGTAGGTAGAATTTTGAGCGAAAGCTGAAGGGCCCCAAATAAAGGAAATAAATAACAGTAGGATTAACCTAAATGGAGGACTCATATTGAATAATTGATGCAAATTAATTAATTTAAATCAAAAGCACATAAATTTCACCAATTCAATATGGTATCCATAAAATTTGTAAATTTGTTCAATTATTTATCGAAATGAAATTAGCTTTAAACCGCTTCTTTTTGGTCTATTTAGCTACCTACTTTTTAGTAGGAAATTTAGGTATTTCATTCACTCAGTCCACTTGCCTTTTCACTGGAAGTAAAAAATATTCATTAAATAAGGCAGTTTCTTGTTGTTCAAAAAACACTAAGCCAGATTTTAATAAGTCCAATAAAGCTACCTTGAGAAGGGCTAAATGTTGTTCATATGATCAATATGCATTAAAATTCAATTTTGATCAGTCGGATAACAAAATTCAAAAACTTAATTTTAATCTTTATGATTTTCCAAATAACTCTCTTGTTTTTGGGGAATCTAATGGCTTTATAGCCTTTGAAAAATTAAGTTATTATTATTCAAATCATTCACCCCCTCCTTTACGTACGCGTCTCGCGAATTTACAAGCATATCTAATTTGATTTATTGAGTCATTATTCACTCACATAAATTAAAAAACGATGTACAAAAAAATAATCATTTATCTTTTATTACTAGCCCCCTTTGGATTATGGGGCCAAGAAATCACCGGGCGTGTGATGAGTTTGGATTCCGCTGGAAACATGGAAGACCTTATTGGCGCCTCTGTCGTTTATAAACCCACTCGCGCAGCTGTGCTCACCACAGCAGGCGGTATGTTTAAATTGTCGGCAGGTAAATTCCCAGGTTGGCTTGTTACTTCCTACGTAGGATTTCAAACCGATTCCGTTTGGGTGGAAAAGTCCGCATTTCAACACATTCATTTATGGGCAAAAACCAATGAATTATACGAAGTGAGGGTGTTGGCTAATCCGGGCCAACAAGACAACATGTCTTTGCTTCAAAGAGAGGTTTTGACCATGAAGACCTTAGCTAAAGCCGCATGCTGCAATTTATCTGAAAGTTTTGAAACGAATGCAAGTGTGTCGGTCAATTTTACGGATGGTGTGACTGGGGCTAAGCAAATCCAATTATTGGGTTTATCAGGAAATTATGTGCAGACCAACCTTGAAAATATGCCATCCATACGGGGTTTGAAATCTACCTATGGACTAAGCTATTTACCTGGAACTTGGATCAAATCCATTGATTTAAGCAAAGGGACTAGTTCGGTGGCCAACGGCTATGAATCGATGACGGGAGGAATTAACATTGAGTTAGCCAAACCCGATACTTCTGAGGCCTATTTTTTAAATACTTATGTGAATTCGCAGGGGCGCTATGAGGTAAACCAACAAGCAGCACACAAATTTAATGATAAGCTTTCCATGGGTGTTTTTACCCATTTTTCTCAACAGGCTGCAAGGACAGATGGGAATCAAGATGGTTTCATGGACCAACCGCTTTTCAACTTTACCCATGTGTTAAATCGGTGGAAATATGCTACTGACAATTGGATTATTCAGTTGGGGGCAAGTTATTTATATGAAAACAGGGTGGCTGGACAAATGAAT
>CANIYB010000268.1 GCA_947471105.1 Cytophagaceae bacterium | reverse complement strand
TAAATTTTTATATTTTTATTTAGTAAAATAACGTACTATCCAATATTCTGAATTATGAAATTAGTAACACTATGTTTGTTGCTATTGTGTTCTACTTGTGCTTTTGCCGATTTTGAATTTATGAATTCCAATCATTTGAAAATGGAACGAATTGAATTTAAATCAAAAAAATATTGGCAGGAGCGACAGCTGAATCATTGGGAGGTATTGGGTGACGTGGATTTACAATCGGTAAATCTAGCCGATTTACCACCCAAGTATATTTATAATACCTTTGAAATCAAGGGGCATTTCTTTTTTGTCATTGCCGGCACGGGCCAAGTGTATGAGTTTGATCCTGTAAAAAGAATTTTAAGTCGGGTGGATCAAACCTATTATCGGGGGTACAACTTTGGTGCGCTTCAATTTTCCCATCATGATACCCTTTTTAGTTTTGGAGGAATAGGTTTTTGGCATTATAATAATGTTCAAACTTTTTTTGATTTGCAAACGAAAGAATGGGAAATGGTAAAAGCCAAAGGCGATATACCCAAAAGAATTTATTCAACCTTTGCTGGCTATTCTAAAAGGGAAGGCAAATTGTTTATGCTGGAGATTCCAGATGCATTTGTTACTCCAACTATTCAGCCCTTGGATTTTTACGAATATGACTTAAAAACGAATGTTTGGAATAAAAAAGGAAGTGTCAGTGTTGATTTTTTGAATAGCTTCGACAAAAGATATGCTGAGGTAATTTGGTTGAATGACCTATTTGTTATTCCATGCACGAATGGCGAAATAATTGTAGACCCGATAAAGAATACATCTTATAAATATTTGGGTTCCAAAACGTCTTTTTTTATTCCTGGTTTTACGATTTTTGCCAAGGGAAATATGTTGTATAGTTACAAAAAAGACTTTCCAGAAAAATCGAATAAAAACTATATGGACTCTGTGGATATTCGTGTCTTGATGAGTCAGTCGGAGAAAATAGGTCTTTTTTACAATCCAACTTCTTGGCTACCCAATGAATGGTATCTTTATCTAACTTTTTTGGCCATTTTCTGTACAAGCGTATTATTTAATTTAACGTATTTTAAAAGCTGGCGAAAATGGAAAAAGAGCTTTTCGAAAAGTAGTTCTTTGAGTACGGAGGCATTATCATTTTTAGATAAATGCTTGGTACTTGGGGTTAATCACGTATTAACTTCTAATGAAATAACCCATTTAATGGGCTATGATAATCAATCCTACGATACTCAGCGGCAATACCGTTCGAAGTTAATTAATCACATCAATGCACACTTTAAAGATCATTACAATATTCCTAATGTGATTGTGCGTATAAGTTCTAACGCTGATAAGCGATTTGTGGAATACGTCATTTCTCCTCATGATTTTGAGAAGATTCGAGAAATTGTTAATATGTGATTAACCCAATTTACATAATATATCTAGTGTAATTTTTGGCATTAATCTATGTTTGAATATAAATTTTTAAATTCAAATGAAATGGTTCTAAATAAATTAGTAAATGATTTTTCTGGTTTCTCCAAGTTGGATGATTTAGCGAAATATACCTGTGATGAGTTATTGGATTTAATTCAAGATATGGATGCGAAGATATCTCACGAAGATGTTTATAGGTATGTTACTTGGGAAAACAATCAATTAGCCATTACTATTTGTTTTAATTCATTAGGTGAATTTATGCACATCGAACGGGAGGTTTGGAAAGATTTGGATGTGGATATTTCCTACACGGAGGAAGATTGAAATTTGTTTTTTGAAATATTTTAAATGCCACCCAATCGGTGGCATTTTGTGTTTATAAGGATTGATGTTGTTTGTTATTTTACGCCTTTTTAATGAATTTTATATTCAATTAATATTTATGTTACAATGGAAAAAAGGTTTTTAGGGGATAGTGGATTAGAGGTTACCGCCATGGGCTTAGGTTGTATGGGCATGAGTTTTGGCTACGGTCCTCCATTGGATACCAAAGAAATGATTGCCGTGATCCGAGCAGCCGTTGAAAAAGGAATCACTTTTTTTGACACAGCAGAAGTTTATGGACCGTTTATTAATGAGGAATTGGTGGGGGAGGCTTTAGCTCCTTTTAAAGGTCAAGTGGTGATTGCTACTAAATTTGGGTTTCGTTTAGACCCAAATGATGGTTTCAAAATGAAAGGTCAGGATAGCACGCCTGCCAATATACGTAAGGTCGCGGAAGCTTCTTTGAAGCGATTGAAGATTGATGCCATTGATCTTTTTTACCAGCATCGGGTGGATTTAACTATACCGATCGAGGAGGTAGCTGGCACCGTGAAAGATTTAGTGAAGGAGGGGAAGGTGAAACATTTTGGATTATCAGAAGCAGGCGCATTGAACATTAGAAAAGCACATGCTGAGATGCCGGTAACTGCTTTGCAGAGTGAATATTCGTTGTGGACTCGTGAGCCCGAGGATCTTATCATTCCTACTCTTGAAGAATTGGGAATTGGGTTTGTTCCATTTAGTCCTTTGGGGAAAGGTTTTTTGACAGGTACCATTGATAGCTCGACGACCTTTCATGAGACTGATTTTCGTAAAAATGTTCCTCGCTTTACTGAAGAAGCAAGAGATAATAACCAAGCACTAATTAAATTGCTACAGCATTTTGCGTTAGAAAAAAATGCAACACCTGCACAGATTTGCTTGGCTTGGTTGCTAGCCCAAAAACCCTGGATTATCCCCATTCCAGGAACGACTAAATTGCATCGAATGCATGAGAATTTCGATGCGATTTCCTTGAAATTAAGTGAAAGTGAAATCAAGGAAATAGGAGATGCATCTGCTAAAATTAGCATTCAGGGAACTCGGTATAGCGCAGCGGCGATGGAGCAATTAGCAAAGTCTTAGGGATTTTATAGCTAGTTTCAAAAGCATGTCGATGTATTCAAAATGAGTTAGATTTATTTAAATTTGACTACATTGTGATTAAAATAATTTGAAAATTGGAAATTTTAGCGCCCGTATTTGGCATATTTACTTCTTTTATTCTGTTGTATTATTTGAGTTCTTTGAACAGATCCAATGTTTTTTTAGCGCTCTTTTTTCTTTGTTGTAACTTGGTGGTCTTAGTCTATTTTGGACTTCATTACAGCAAAGTTGAGTTTTGGGAGGGTATTTGTTTTGTTCATTTCTTGCCGCTTTCCTTTCTGCTAGGTCCTTTATTATTTTTCTATGTGAAATACTCGGTTTCAGAACACAAGGAGTTCCGACGAATAGACGCATTGCATCTGCTTCCCGCGGCTTTTATCGTGATTGTTTGTTGGCCCTTCACGACTTTGCCCTTTGACGTCAAAACAAAAATGGCCCATGAAATTGTCAACATTACGGAGGATTATCGCTTGAATTTCAATTGGATTACTTTTGAGGAGATTTTATATGGACGCTCGATTCATTTGATTATTTATTCCTTTTCAAGCCTGATATACTTCTTTTGGAATAAAAAATTACTTTTTAGAAAATATGGAGTGATTCCATCTAATCACTATGTGATCAAGCGTTGGTTTTTCACCTTAGCGTTTTTACAGGTACTAATTGCGAGCATGAGCTTAGGGCACATGATTACCCTGTACACAAGACCATTTTCCATTTTGGGCATTTCCTCCATTGAGCTTTTTAGCGAAAGTCATTTTTTTAGAATTTGTGGCGGAGGTTTCTTTGTGCAAAACTTTTTTCTTTT
>CANIYB010000267.1 GCA_947471105.1 Cytophagaceae bacterium | reverse complement strand
CGGCGATCCCGAACCCGTTTGCAATAAATTAGGCACAACACCTGGGTCGTTTAAGTGCCAATGTCTTTTGGGTATTTCGGGTTCTATGTTGGTCCGATTGACTTGCCAACCATCATTCGTGATTTCATCCTTATATCCATAGTTGCCGTACGGAAAAACATGATTAATTCTCACCCCTTTATTTCCATCATCATCATTATCTGATTGCCACATCGCTCCATAAGAATCAACGGCCACTTCATAGTTATTTCTGAAATTATGACCTAAACATTCTACTTTGCTTCCGTCTAAATTGCAACGAAAAACCATTCCCTGCTTGTATTTGTTGGGTCCAATAACATCCCCATCTTGGTCTAAAACAGGTTTTCCTTTGGCATCTAATAGTTGTTTCCCCTCGTTTCCGAAGTTGAAATACAATTTTCCATCTGGGCCAAAAACAAACGCATGCGCACCATGATCATGTTGTTCACCTCCAATTCCTTGGAATAAAATTTCTTTGCGATCTGCTTTTCCATCATGATTGTCATCAAACATTTTCCACATGTAAGGGCTTTGAGCGACGATAACCATCGAATCTAACACCGCGATTCCTAAAGGAGCATTCAAGTCTGGGGATTGGTAAAATATTTTTCTAGAATCTGCGACCCCGTCGCCATTGGTATCTTCTAAAATTAAAATCTTGTCTCCGGCAGGATTGCTTGGATTTCCCGTGATGGCTGGCCGATAATTATAAGCCTCTAATACCCAAATTCTACCTTTTGAATCGATATCAATGTTCGTAGGATTTTGCAACATGGGTTCTGTCGCAAATGTGGTGATTTCTAAATCTGGATGAATTTTTAATCCCTTTAATGAATTTTGAGTTTCCCTTTTTTGCGATTCAGTTAATGAATCTAACAAATTTTGTCCCCAAATGGATTTTTGATTTTTATTAAACGCCGAGCTAATTGCCAGTACGCAGATTAAAAGTATACTAGGAAAAAGCCAAGGCTTTTTAGCGATTTTATTCATGAGTATCAATAGGTTTATGTTGTATTAACCTAAATTTCTATGAATTCTATTTAATATCCTACTCGGAGGTAAAATTTATTGAATTATTTGAATGTAAAACGTAATAAATCGTTGATTTTTTTTCTGAAATTTAAGTAATTGAGTAGTGTTTTGGGTGACATTAAGTATTCTTTTGCTAAGGCCTTAAACTGTTTACAATTCGATGGATTTTGATAGGCTATGGCTTTCAAGAAAAAGGCCAATTTTCTTAGGTAATTTTTTTGGTTTTTTCTACTGAGCACTTTTAACAATAAGTATTCGTAGATAATATTTTGAATGAGCACCTTATATTTAAACTGAGTATGTTCATTAATTTTCGAATACATGAAAATTCGGTTGTTTAAAAATACTTCCGATTGTTCACTGTCTGTATAACTCATCCCTCCTTCGTTCTTTCGATAAACCGACATAATTCGGTCTATATAGCCAATGGGACCTTGTTCCGCTAAAATCACATACAAGGGAATATCCCCACTTTTAGATTTTAAAAACCATTCTGGTAATGTTTGAACGTATTTAGAGCGCATCATCACGCTGGCGGTTGCCATAAACCAAGTCTCTTTTTTGCCTAAAAAATCTTGGGAGGAAACCCATTTTTTTTGATCTGGTTTATTGATCAATTGAGGTGCGAATCCACTTCCATCTTCAAAAATGATTTCGGCATTATGAAAACAAGCCGATGCATTTGGGTTAGCATCTAAAAAATCTACTTGAGTTTGAAGTTTTTGTGGGTCGGTCCAATAATCATCACCTTCAATATGCACGATATATTCTCCTTGGCATTCAAAAAAACAATGCAGGAAATTGATTTTAGCGCCCGCATTTTGAGGTCGGATAAATGCCTTTATTTTTTCAGGAAATTGTTCCGCATATTTTTTAACAATCTCTGCTGTACGATCTGGGGAGCAATCTTCCCCAATGATAATTTCATAATCAAAATTTACTTTTTGATTTAAAATATTTTGCAAGCAAGTTTCTAAATAATTTGCGTGGGCATAGGTGATCAGGCATACGCTCACCTTAGGTTTCAGGGGAACATGATGCCCGGGATATACTTGATTATTTAGATATGAAAAATTCATTTTATTTCTTTAAAACAGCATATCCAACGCCACTTTGGCCAAAATGATTTCCATTATAAAATAAGATTTTCTCGTCAAGATGATTAATCACCAAAGGGTATTCGATCATTTCATAATCCCAATCGGACGAGTTCTCACTCACATTAATTCCCGCTTCAGCATCCTTCCGGATCCATTCAATTCCATCCTTTGATTCAGCATAATAAATGCGATAGGAGCGGCCTCGATTGGTTCTATAATCAGTTTTGGCTCGGGCTGAAAACCACATTTTGTAGATTCCATCTTCAATAATGACTGAGGGTCTGGAAATCCCTCCTTCGGTTGAATCACGATATTCAATGGCAACTTTCCCCTCTCTTTCCCAATGGATTCCATCGTTTGATTCGGCATATTTTATGTGGTAGCTAGGTTCCATTAAATCCCCGTCTTTGATCCAATGGGTACAATTTAAATACCAAACTTTGAATTTCCCTTCATGCATGAGAAAACACGCAGATCCATTGAAATACGGTTCAGTGGCCGTTGTGCTTATGATGGGACCTTCGAATTTTTTGGTAAAATTGATTCCATCTGCTGAGGTGGCTAACCCTAAAGCATTGTGATAGGGAATGGTATTTCTGACGGTCCAACCAATGTAATATAGCCATTTTTCAGCACCATTTTGCAGGAACCAAGTAGGCATAATACCACAATCGTCGAAAGTGCCGGGCTGGCCCAATGACAAAATAGGAGAGGGGTGAACGTAAATAACTTCGGATAAATTACGAGGGTTTAAATCAATGAAGGAAGCTTGACATCTTCCCTTTTCATCTCTCGCAGAGTAATATAATCGGAGTTTATCTGGATCGCTATTATCTGCACAGACTACATGTGCGTAGCCTTTTTTATTCCAAAATTCATTGCCATCTGGGCAAAAAATCAATCCTTTTTTAATCCATTCCATGGAATCTTGTGGCGTAATTGTATGAGTTAATTACGCCACAAAGATATCACTTTATCGGATAGTTGAAAAGCTTGTTGGGTGCATAAACACAGATTCTACTTTGTCAACAATTTTTCCATCTTTTTCAGAGGCATCTTTTACCTTAATCCAATTCGGATCTTTTCTGAAATTATCGAAAGAAGCTTTTGCCGCATCCTCGCTTGAATGAGCTAATAAGTACAATAATTTCCCTGGCTTAGTCGGATCTTTATCGATCGTCGTGAAATAAGCGATATTAGTCATGCCATGCTTCTTAAATAATTTCAAGGTATGATCTCTAAAACGAGTTAATACATTTGGTAATTTATCGGTAGATGGTGTATAAGTACGCATTTCAAAGGTGCGATCTTCAGATCCTTTTGACGCTTTGATTTTAGGAGAGAAATCAGTCGCATTCATGAAGGTGCTCACAACTTTAGCAACAATTTTACCTGATTCTTCTGATTTTTTAGCAACATCTTTCCATTCTGGATCACGGCCAAATTGCTTCCAAGAAGAATCTCTTGCCGCTTGATTAGGATAGGCTAAAATATAATAAAGTGCATTTTCATCGTTTTTATTCGGAATCCAATAGCCCACATTGGTCATGCCATGGCGTTCAAAAATCTTTGTTG
>CANIYB010000266.1 GCA_947471105.1 Cytophagaceae bacterium | reverse complement strand
CGGTAGATGATGGAAAAAGCACATTAATCGGCCGATTGTTGTACGAGACAAATTCGATTACCAAAGATAAAATTGAAGCACTTGAAAGCGCCTCAAAAAGAAAAGGCTTGAATTTTTTAGACCTTTCTTTATTGACCGATGGCCTGATTGCAGAGAGAGAACAAGGTATAACGATCGACGTGGCACATATTTATTTTTCTACGCCCACAAGAAAGTACATCATTGCAGATACGCCCGGTCATATAGAGTATACTAGAAATATGGTGACTGGAGCATCAAATGCAAAGGTTTCTCTGATTTTAGTGGATGCCCGACAAGGCATTGTGGAACAGACTGCGAGGCATTTATCCATCGCCTCTTTACTGAGAATTCCAAAAGTTATCATATGTGTGAATAAGATGGATTTGGTTCAATATGAAGAGTCAAAATTCAATGAAATACAGGATAAATTATCCGAATTAGTCAGCAAAACGACCTTCCAAGGCCAGACCATTTCATATCTACCAATCTCTTCTTTATTTGGTCAAAACATCACAAAGAAAGCTGATGAAATGCCATGGTTCAACGGAAATACATTATTACAAGAATTAGAAACGTTTGAATTTGCGGAAACCTTAGCTCAAGCGCCGGCTCGTTTTCCAGTCCAATTTGTCGTTAGACCTATGACGGAAGCCTACCATGATTACAGAGGCTATGCAGGTAAAATAAGTTCTGGAACATTTAAAGTGGGCGATGAAATTCGCGTTTTACCTACGGGACAAACGAGTACCATTGCCACGATTGAAAAATTTGAAAATTCGTTTGATCAAGCCATCGCGGGGGAATCGATTGTCATGACCCTATCGAATGACATTGATATTTCTAGAGGAAATTCTATTGTATTGGCCTCTGAAACTAACGTACCTTCTTTAAAAGATTTCTCGGCGCATGTTTGTTGGCTCGACCACCAAGCCCTAAGCGCTGGAAAAACATATCTTTTACAGCATGGTATACATACGACTAAAGCAAAAATTACTCAAATAACGGAGCGTCTTGACGTAACCCAACAAACATCAACTACTGAAGTCGGCCAATTAAATTTGAATGAAATCGGAAAGATTTCCTTGCGAACAGCCCAAGCCATTTCAGCGGATGTATATGCAAAAAACCCATCCAATGGGTCCTTCATCTTGATTGATGAATTTTCGAACTCGACGGTCGGCGTAGGCTTCGTCGATTAATTATTCGAATTTTTTAGGCGCATACAAAAACCCAAAAGCCTCAGCTCCCTCCTTGGTATGCACCTCATGATGCACGTAATGAGCCTTCATAATGCGCTTCATGTATTTGCTCGTCGCCTTATATTTTATTTTAATTCTGCGATGTACAATGATATCATGAAATATAAAATAAAATATCCCATAAGTTGCGATCCCTAAGCCGATCCAAATTAAGGGCCAAAAGCGGGGAATTTCCGCGCCTATCATAATGGTCAAGGTTGATGTTATTCCAAAAACCACCGAAAAAAGGTCGTTTTTTTCCAAGGCATTTTTGTGATGCACGTGATGTGATTCGTGCCAGCGCCACATAAATCCATGCATAATGTACTTATGTGTAAGCCAGGCAAAAGCTTCCATCGACAAAAAAGTACCTAACCAAATCAATAATGCGATCATTTTCATTTTAATCCAAAACCGAAATTACATTGAATTGTTTTAAAATCCACCTCTTCCTTTGATTGAAAACAATTATCTTTGTAGGCTATAGGTTGGCCCATATCCTATCAACTGATTAAATTTTCTTTATGATTGACAAAAAATACGCTCCCCAAGAAATAGAGCAAAAATGGTATACTTATTGGCTCGAAAATAAATTATTTTCTTCTAAGCCGCATCCTGAAAAAGAGGCATATACCATTGTGATTCCACCTCCTAATGTAACTGGAGTTTTGCATATGGGTCATATGCTTAATAATACTATCCAAGACGTATTGATCAGAAAAGCTCGCATGGAAGGCAAAGAGGCTTGTTGGGTCCCTGGAACTGACCACGCTTCCATAGCCACTGAAGCTAAGGTAGTAGCCATGCTGAAAGAAAAAGGCATTGAAAAAAAGGATATTTCTAGAGAAGAATTTTTGGCTCATGCATTTGAGTGGAAAGAAAAATATGGGGGAATTATTTTAGACCAATTGAAAAAACTGGGTGCTTCATGTGACTGGGATAGGACTCGGTTTACAATGGAGCCTTCCCTTTACCAAGCGGTTATTGATACTTTTGTTAGGCTGTACAATAAGGGTTTGATTTATAGAGGGGTTCGAATGGTCAATTGGGATCCGGCTGGAAAAACAGCTGTTTCGGACGAAGAAGTGATTCATAAAGATGTTCAAGCGAAATTATATCATATTCAATATCCATTTGTGGATGGATCAGGGCATTTAACCATTGCTACAACGAGGCCTGAAACGATTATGGCTGATGCGGCCATTTGTGTGAACCCTTTAGATGAGCGTTATATCAAATACCATGGGAAGAAAGTTTTTATCCCCTTAATTAATCGAGAAATAAGCATCATCGCGGATGAATATGTGAGTTTAGATTTTGGTACCGGTTGTTTAAAAGTTACTCCTGCGCATGATTTAAATGATTATGAGTTAGGAATCAAACATAAATTACCTGTGATTGACCTGCTCAATGACGATGGTACATTAAACGAAAAAGCCGTTTTATTTGTTGGGTTAGATCGTTTCGAAGCTCGCAAAAGAATCGTCAAGCAATTGACAGAGGAAGGATTTTTAGTTAAAACAGATGAATATAAATCGACCGTAGGTACCTCAGAAAGAACCGGGGCGGTGATCGAACCCAAACTATCCTTGCAGTGGTTTTTGAAAATGGAGGATTTGGCCAAACCGGCTTTGGAGCATGTCATGAATGATGACATTCAATTACATCCGGCGAAGTTTAAAAATACCTACCGCTCATGGATGGAAAATGTACACGATTGGTGTATATCAAGGCAGTTGTGGTGGGGCCAACAAATTCCTGCTTTTTACATGGAGGACGGAACATTGATCGTCGCCAAAGATAAAAAGGAAGCTTTACGAATTGCCCGCGATAAATATCAATTATATGCGTTAGTGGAAGATGATTTAACGCAAGATCCTGACGTATTGGATACTTGGTTTTCGTCTTGGCTATGGCCAATCTCCGTTTTTGACGGAATAGAAAATCCTGATAATGAAGAGATTAACTATTACTATCCTACCAATGATTTAGTCACGGGGCCCGATATTTTATTTTTCTGGGTGGCGAGAATGATCATGGCGGGTTATGAATGGAGGGGCGAATTACCCTTTAAAAATGTGTATTTAACCGGAATTGTTCGGGATAAACAAGGGCGAAAAATGTCCAAGTCGTTGGGCAATTCCCCAGATCCATTAGAACTAATTGAACGATTTGGTGCCGATGGCGTAAGGTCCGGACTTTTATTTTCAGCACCTGCTGGAAATGATTTATTGTTCGACGAAAAACTTTGTGAGCAAGGCCGCAATTTTTCTAACAAAATTTGGAATGCATTCCGACTTTTAAAAGGCTTAGATGTGATAGAAGGAAAATCCTTGCCTGAACATTTGCTGGCAACGGAATGGTTGACCACCCGGATTTCGTTGACCATCGAAGAAGTTCAGGATCATTTTAGCAAATTCAGAATTTCAGATGCACTCTTAAGTATTTACAATTTAGTTTGGGATGATTTTTGTGG
>CANIYB010000265.1 GCA_947471105.1 Cytophagaceae bacterium | reverse complement strand
TGAACTCACAAAGTTATCTCCCGCTTGTAAAATATTATTCAAGGCGATGAACTGAGCCGCTTGGCCAGAAGAAACAGCTAAAGCTGCTACTCCACCTTCTAAGGCTGCCATTCGTTTCTCAAAAACATCGGACGTCGGATTCATAATCCGAGTATAAATATTACCAAACTCCTTAAGTGCAAATAAATTTGCGCCATGCTCTGAATTATTAAAAACATAGGAAGTGGTTTGATAAATAGGAACAGCTCTTGCCCCAGTGGTTGGGTCTACTTCTTGGCCCGCATGAATTTGAAGCGTTTCAAATTTTTGATTTGGTAATGACATAAGTTTAGGTTCTTAAAATTTTAATTAAATTCGAAAAGGTTAAATTTATAAAAAATATGGTCAAAATGAATTTTTCCAATCAAATTATAATGGCTTTTTTTAAGACCCTAAAAATGAACCTGAATAAGTTTTTAAATATATCCTCATATGGGGCGCTTTGGCTTTTAATGGGACTAAATGTAAGCTTTCCCTCAAACTCACTAGCTCAGAAAATTACCTTAGATCCACAAAAAACTTTTCAGACCATGCATAGCTTTGGCGCGTCTGATTGTTGGTCCATGGCGATGGTCGGAAAGCATTTCCCACAAGCGAAAAAAAATAAAATCGCCGAGTGGCTTTTTAGCCAAGAGAAAGATCCACAAGGAAATCCGAAAGGAATAGGTCTTTCCATGTGGCGATTTAATATAGGGGCTGGTAGTACGGAACAAGGAATTGATAGCAAAATCACCAATGAATGGCGGCGGGCAGAAAGTTTTTATTCGGAAGGTGTTTGGAATTGGAAAAAGCAAGAAGGCCAACAATTTTTTCTGCAAGCAGCAAAAAAATACGGAGTACCTTATACGTTGGGGTTTTTAAATTCTTCCCCAGTCCAGATGACCAAAAATGGATTGGCCATTGGCTCTGGAAAATTAGGCGAATGGAATTTCAATCCAGACAAAATAAACGAATGGACGGATTATCTTCTACAGGTTTCGGCCCACTTTAAGTTCAATTATCTAAGCCCATTCAATGAACCCCAATGGGACTGGGGTCCAGGTAAAAATGGCAAGGCTTCGCAGGAAGGAACACCTATCAACAATACCGATTTGGCATGGGCGGTTCGAAAACTAGCGGGTCAATTTGAAAGTAAAGGCCTCAAAACGAGCATCGTCATTCCTGAGGCAGGACAGATTGATTATTTGTATCAGAAAAATTCGAATCGGAAAAATGTCCAACAAGACAATCAGATTGAAACTTTTTTCAGTCCCACAAGTCCACATTATTTGGGCGATTTAAAATCCGTAGAGAAATTAGTCTGTGGCCATAGTTATTTCACGACCTCTCCTGAATCTTTGTTGGTCAAAAAACGAAATGATCTACATACGGAAGCCGAGCAATACAAGGTAGGATTCTGGCAATCGGAATATTGTATTTTGGGTGAAAATGCGGGAGAAATTAAAGGTGGAGGAGTAGACTTAGGCATGAAAACGGCCCTTTATGTAGCGAATGTCATACATGCCGATTTAGTCAATGCCCACGCTTCCTCATGGAGTTGGTGGCTTTCGGTAAGCGCAAATGACTTTAAAGATGGATTGATTTACATATTCAATCAGGATCAAAAAGGAGAAAAAGACGCTAATAAATATGATGCCGATTTATTTGATTCAAAATTGCTTTGGACCTTAGGCAATTACTCGAGATTCATTCGACCCAACATGCAAAGAATAGAAGTGAATATCGATCAGGAAAAATGCAAGATTTCTGGATTTAGGGATAAAAAGAAGGTCGTTTTAGTTGTAGTCAATCAAGGAGAATCATTTAAAACTGAAATCCCTGAGGTAAAAACCCACAAAAAAATAGATGCTTATACGACTTCGGAAATGAAGAATTTAGCATACCAAAAAATAAATGCAACCCAGATTCAAATTCCCAAACAATCCATTGTGACCTTAGTATTTGACATTAAATAAACATCTTGGGTATAATTTGACTTTATTTGCCTTTTAGATGAAACCTATTCTATGAAATACATTCTCCTCTTCTGCTTGTTCATTTCCAAGCCTATATTCGGCCAAATTCCATTATTAGAATCCAAGGTTTATTCCATCGACGAGCGAATGATCAAAACGAAATTTGGCTCTAAATCTTCTGTTTTCAAAGGCGAAGGGGATGTCTTGAAATTACAAGAATTGAATGTGATTCGGATTCAGGAAAAGAAGAAATATACCGTGAAAGCATCAGCAGATCGAGAACATTTTTTCATTCTAAAAAATGGAAATTTAAAGATTCGCTTAGGCGATAATGTGCAGGTTTTGCAAGTCGGCAGCATGATTACCGTCATGCCTAAGGACCAAATTATTTTCGAAAATACCGAAGGTATTTTGGCTGAACTTTATGAGATGACTTATTTGGCGAAATCACCCATGAATGAAGACAGGGGGATAAAAGCGGGTGGATCCTTTATCGTTCCTTGGGAAAGCGCTGTATTTAAACCGACGGCTAAAGGCGGGGGCCGACAGTTTTTTGATCGAGCGACTGCCATGTTGAATCGTTTTGATATTCATGTGACGACTTTGAATGTAGGCCAACAAAGCCACGATCCGCACACGCATGTCAATGAAGAAATCATCTTGATGATTGACGGAAATGCGGAGGAAAGAATTGGAGACAAAAAAGAATTAGCTAAGCCGGGAGATGTCATTCGTTTGGGATCCAAGGTATTACATAACATCACCAACGTAGGCAATAAACCTTGCCAGTATTATGCCATTCAATGGAATTAAAAAAATATAAAATGAAATCAACAACTTACCTTTTTGCGTTATCATTCCTTGTACTACCTTTTCTTTCATCAGCCCAAATCAAGGCCAAAAAGACCAATGTTTTATTGATCGTTGTGGATGACCTCAACACGAGTTTAGGTTGCTACGGAAATAAACAAGTCAAAACACCGAACATAGACCGATTAGCTGCCATGGGCGTGATGTTTGATCGAGCCTATTGTCAATACCCGCTGTGCAATCCTAGCCGAGTTTCTTTTTTGAGTGGAAAAAGACCTGAAAATACAGGCGTTTATGTCCTAAACGTACCTGCAAGAAAGGCGTTGCCCGATGCGGTTTTATTGCCCCAATATTTCAAAAACCAAGGTTATTATACGGCTGGAGCAGGAAAGGTTTTTCATAATGCGAAAATGAGTGACGATTTATCCTGGAATTTCTACACCGATGAAGCGAGCGTAGATGCTGAAGAAAAAGCGGCGATTGATACTCGTTATGGAGGAGGAGATGGAAGGCCAAAAGCATATGTATTAACAACTGATGGCGGCAATACCAGGGATGGATTAAATACGAAAACCATCAAAGATTTGTTGGCCGCCAAGAAAGACCAACCCTTCTTTTTAGCTGCGGGATTCCATAAGCCACATTTACCTTGGACCGCGCCGAAGAAATATTTTGATTTATATCCGGTCGACAAAATCCAGATTCGGGAAGATCCAAAAATGATCAATATACCGTCTGTAGCGATGCAAACGGAATTGTCTGGGTTTGCCCAACCGGATTCTAAAGCAGCTGCCATACAAGGATATTATGCGTGCATATCCTTTACAGATGCGCACGTGGGAGAGTTAATGGAAGTATTAGATCGGGAAAAATTATGGGAAAATACGGTCGTCGTGTTGGTGGGTGACAATGGTTTTCATTTAGGCGATCATGAAGGTTTATGGGCGAAATTAAGTGCCTTTGATGCCTCCACGA
>CANIYB010000264.1 GCA_947471105.1 Cytophagaceae bacterium | reverse complement strand
GTTGGTATTTGAAGACAACACTCCTATTTCGTTTCTAGACCAACAAAAAGAACATTTCACTACCTATAAAAATGCACTACTTTTTATCGCCGATGAATTAAAGAAATACGGGGAGCTTGAAGCCAATAATGTCTTTTTACCAAACACTATTTTTGATGATTTAAAGAAGATAGCTAGTGAAACCTAGTCGTTTTGTAGCCTCGGAAGGAATCGAACCTTCATCTTAGGTACCGGAAACCTACATTCTATCCATTGAACTATGAAGCCGAGGCGGTAAAATTACGAATACTTCTCCAAAGTTTTGATCAGTACCCCAAAATCTTTTGGGTAAGGCGCTTCCACGGTCATCGGGCTTCCATCCATCAATTTAAAACTTAAACTAAAGGCATGCAAGGCCACTCGGCGCATAATAGGCAATTCCTCCGATTCTTTTTTCAAATGATAATTTCGTTTTAAATCCGAAACATAAACATCCGGCCCGCCATACATTTCATCGGCCACAATGGGAGCTTTCAAACAGGTTAAATGGATCCTGATTTGATGCATTCTGCCTGTGATGGGCATGCATTCCACTAAGGTAAAGCCTTTGTAAACCTTTAAGGTTTGAAACCAAGTTTCAGCATCTTTGCCTTTATTGCGGTCGATGATCACCTTTCCATCTTTTAAAGGAAGGATGGGGAGGTTCACCAACATGCCATCCCAGTTGTGCATTCCATCGACGACGGCGTGATATCTTTTCGCAGTTTCTCGATGTTCAAATTGCATGGAAATGTGCCGATAGGCCTCTGGGTTTTTGGTAATGATTAAAGCTCCCGTGGTTTCTTTGTCTAATCGATGGCCAACTTGCGCATCTGAGCTATACTCTTTGGCCATCCGTAAAATAGCAGGGGCAAAAACGTCCTTCCGCTCATCTAATGTTGCGATGCCCGATGGTTTATTGATGACGATAAAATCATCATTCTCAAAAAGTATAAAATCCTCTAATTTTTGCTTCATATTTTTTTAATATGGGAAAGAAATTTTCCCCATCGTTACCCAAGGCGAATCGCCTAGTCGGCGCACCTTGCTTGTCCCAGCATCCATCATGGTTTCGTTGGCCAACAAAGCAAATAAAACAGCTTCTTTGGCATCCGTTGGGATTCCAATTTCCGAACTATTTCCTACCTGGATGTCGGGTAATAATGCTGAAATTCTTTGCATAAGCAGGGGATTTTGACTTCCTCCTCCACTTACGTACATACTTGCGCTAGTCTCAGGCACATATTTTTTAATAGCCAACGCAATAGATTCAGCCGTAAATTCAGTCAATGTTCGGATTAAATCCGTCGGGGTTAATGTCCATTGGTTCGCCTGAATCAATTGTTCAACTTTCTCTAAATTGAAATATTCCGGCCCCGTACTTTTCGGAAAATCTTCTTTGAAAAAATCCAAGTTCATTAATGCTTCTAATAAGCCAGCATGCAAGACTCCTTGCATTCCCAAACGGGCATCTTTATCATAAAAAAAGCCAGGAAAATAGGTGCGCACACTGGCGTCAATTAAGGTATTACCTGGCCCAGTATCGGTTACGAGAATTAAATTGGGATCCTGATTGGCCGGTAGAAAAGTGAAATTCCCGATTCCGCCAATATTCAATAAGATGCGATTTTCGCCTTTTTTTGAAAATAGAAAGTAATCGCCATACATGGCTAATGGTGCACCTTCACCTCCAGCCGCTACGTGCTTCTGCCTAAAATCTGAAAGGGTAATAATGCCCGTTTTTAATGCGATATGATCTCCATCGCCAATTTGCAAGGTAGAATTCGGCAGATTTCCATTACGCATCGGCCGATGCATTACGGTCTGTCCATGTGAAGCAATCAAATCAATTTCTTCCGGTTTTATTCCCCAAGATTGTAGCGCGCTCAAAATGAGTTCAGCGTGCTTAATCCCTATTTCGGCGTTGAGCGTACTTAGACTAGGGAAATGCACCTGTTCTTTTGCAAATACGGCCTGTATACTTTCCTTAAATGCTGTCGAATAAGGCAGTGAGACAAAGTGTTTTAATTGAACTTTTGTGCTTAAACCCGAACCCTCAAATTCACATAAGGCAATATCCAACCCGTCTAAGGAAGTGCCCGACATTAAACCCAAAATCATTCTTTTGGATTTATTGGCAATCTTATACAAGGCTTCAATTCCCGGATTCATTGAGTTTAATTTTTATTTCAGCACCTTAAGAATGTAACCAAGCTGTCAGGCAGCTAGACAAATAGGAGCGTGGCAAAGCTACAAAAAATTAACCTTTTGATTGACCTAAAATATTCAGTCTCTTGATAATTTTATACCAAATCTCCCATCGAAATTCCGTATATTTGCCCTCCAATAAATGAATGATTCCAATGGCTTTTGATGTAATTATTGTAGGAGGAGGTATTGTAGGTTTAGCGACTGCGCATAGATTATTAGAATCTAAGCCAGATTTAAAAATTGCGTTGTTTGAAAAGGAAAATATGGTTTCCATGCATCAGACGGGCAATAATTCAGGTGTAATCCATTCGGGTTTGTATTATAAACCGGGTTCCTTGAAGGCTAAAAATTGTATTGAGGGGTACCATCAACTGATCGATTATTGCCAAAAAGAAGACATCCCTTTTGAGTTGACGGGAAAAATTGTGGTCGCAAGTTTTGAACATGAGCGAGGTGCTTTGGAGAATTTATATCAAAGGGGAATTCAAAATGGATTGGGGGGATTGAAAAAATTAAGTTTGAGTGAAATGAGGGAGCATGAGCCTCATGTGACGGGTGTAGAGGGAATGTGGGTGCCTCAAACGGGGATTGTTGATTATCGAGCTGTGGCTGCCAAATTAGCTACTGGAATACAAATAAAAGGCTGCGAATTACATTTGGCCGAGCAGGTTGTTAACATCACCAAAGGCTTAACGTATTCGATCGTGGAGACAAATAAGTCGACCTACGAAGCCAAATTAATTATTAATTGCGCCGGGCTTTATTCCGATAAAGTAGCTCAATGGACTCAAAAGGAACCTTTGGATGTTCGAATTGTGCCATTTAGAGGGGAGTACTTTAAATTGAAGGCCGATAAAGAATATTTGGTTAAGAACTTAATTTATCCGGTTCCGGATCCTAATTTCCCATTTTTGGGGGTTCATTTTACACGCATGATGCGCGGAGGAGTGGAGGCAGGACCAAATGCCGTTTTGGCATTTAAGAAAGAAGGATATAAAAAATTAGGCATTGATTTTAAGGAGCTTTGGGATACATTAACATGGCCTGGTTTTCAGAAGGTGGCAACTAAATACTGGGAAACGGGCTTAGGTGAAATGTATCGAAGCTTTTCGAAAGAAGCGTTTACAAAGGCACTCCAAGTATTAATTCCTGAAATCAAAATTACGGATTTGGTGGAAGGGGGAGCTGGCGTGCGCGCTCAGGCATGCGATCGAAGCGGCGGTTTATTAGATGATTTCTCCATTGTGGAAGATCCGAAAGTGATCAATATTTTAAATGCCCCGAGTCCTGCGGCCACTTCTTCGCTGTCGATTGGTAAAACGGTGGCTGAAATGGCATTGACCAGGTTTTAATTGAGGATACTAGACGCGAGGTATCGCGTCTCTACGATTTTTAGACACGAGGTATCGTGTCTCTACAATTTTCAGATGCGTTTATCGTGTCTCTACGAAATATGAAATTATTATTTACCTATTTGCAGCATTACCGTTGGCGCGTCATGGCGGCACTCGGACTAGCGGCTACCAATCAGATTTTCTCTTTAATGGATCCTTAT
>CANIYB010000263.1 GCA_947471105.1 Cytophagaceae bacterium | reverse complement strand
GGCTTGAATAGGGAGCGATTTCGGGCGATAAATTTTGCAATGGGACCCAAGGAGTTTTTTTCCAAGCGGAATTTGATCCCTTTCCATTGACTTTAAAATCACTCGTTTGTAAAACTTGAAGGGTATCTGATGTGGCAAATATTTTACCTATTACCCCCAAGAATAAAAAAATAAGTAAGGCCGATTGTTTCATTTTTTTAGCAATTTGTTGGTTTGCAATTTGGGAAAAAATAGGGATTCAAAATCATTTTTAAGGGTTTGATTTTTGAAAAAAATCTTAGTTCTTTGAAAAAAATATGGAGTCTGTGTTAAAAAATAAATTTGATGCGATTGTCATTGGTTCAGGGATTTCTGGCGGTTGGGCTGCCAAGGAGCTCTGTGAGGCGGGTCTGAAAACATTAGTGCTGGAGCGAGGGCGTGATGTGAAGCATGTGGAGGATTACCCAACGGCCATGAAGGATCCTTGGGAATTTACCCACGGAAATAAGATTCCTAAACGAGAAGCAAATCCCATCGTTAGTAAATGTTATGCCTACGATGCAGGAACCGAACATTTTTTTGTTAAAGACGAGAAGCATCCTTACGTTCAAGAAAAGCCTTTTGATTGGATACGTGGTTACCAAGTAGGTGGCAAATCCTTAATTTGGGCTCGTCAAACACAGCGATGGAGTCAATATGAATTTGACGCACCCAAGCGAGATGGCTATGCCGTCGAATGGCCTATTTCCTATCAAGAACTCGCCCCTTTTTATACTCAGGTCGAAAAGTTTGTGGGTATCAGTGGAAACAAAGATGGAATTTCAAGCTTGCCCGACGGCCATTTTTTGAAACCTTGGGAACTAAATTGTGTCGAAAAACACGTTCAATCCCGTGTGAAAGAATTCTATAAAGGGAATCGCCATGTCATTATTGGACGTTGTGCACATCTAACTTCACCTGAACCTCAACACATTGAGCAGGGTAGAGGCCAATGCCAAGCGCGAAATTTATGTTATCGCGGTTGTCCTTATGGGGCCTATTTTAGTTCTAATTCTTCCACGCTTCCATCAGCAGCTAAAACGGGTAATCTAACGTTAAACCCTTTTTCTACCGTGGAATCCATCTTGTATGATGAGAAAAAGCAAAAGGCGATTGGTGTCCGAGTAATCGACACGCAAACGAATGAAGTGAGCGAGTATTTTGCCAAAATTATTTTTGTCAACGCAGCTACCTTAAATACGAATTTGATTTTAATGAATTCAAAATCCAATCGATTCCCGAATGGCCTTGGAAATGATTCAGGGGTTTTGGGTCATTATATTGCTTTTCACAATTACCGTGGAAATGCTGGGGCTGATTTTGAGGGTTTTGAAGATTCATATTATGCTGGCAGGAGGCCTACATCTGCATTTATGCCAACTTTCAGGAACTTACATCAACGAGATTCTGATTTTTTAGGGGGGTATATGGTTGCATTTTCAGCAGCTAGAGGCGGATGGAATCGGGATCAATCTGGATTAAGTTTTGGGGAAGATTATAAAGAAAAAGTTACGAAGCCAGGACCTTGGCATATTTTTATGATGATGCAAGGGGAGACCGTACCGATATTTGAAAACCATGTCAAATTGGATCCTGTTAAAAAAGACGCTTGGGGCATTCCTCAATTAGTTACTTCCATCGGGTACACGGAAAATGATGTTAAGATGTTTACAGATTTTCACCAACAAGCCAGAGAGATGTTAGAAATATCAGGCGGGAAAAATATTTCTACTTGGGATACGCATCAAAATCCGGGCTTAGATATTCATGAAATGGGGGGCGTCCGCATGGGCAAGGATCCCAAAACTTCCATGTTAAATAAATACAATCAAATGCACGCTTGTAAAAATGTTTTTGTGACCGATGGCGCCTGTATGACGACCGTCGGCAATCAAAATCCTTCCCTAACGTTTATGGCCTTAACGGCTCGCGCTGTGAAACATGCCATTTCAGAAAGCAAAAAAGGCCTTCTTGGATTGTTAATGTTTCTTACTTCTTTTTCTTCTCTTTTTGCCCAGTCGGCTCCCATCATAGACTATGATGTCATTATTTATGGAGGCACATCTGCTGGAGTCATTGCGGGTTATTCAGCTAAAAAGTTGGGAAAAAATGCGTTAATCATTGAACCCTCGAATCACCTAGGCGGCCTAACTTCCGGGGGCTTGGGCTTTACTGATATTGGAAATAAATTTGCCGTAACGGGTTTGGCTAGAGACTATTACCGCCGGATAGGGAAACGATATGGGTCATTTGAAAAATGGACTTTTGAACCTAGTGTGGCTCGGTCTGTTTTTGAAGATTATGTCAAAGCGGTTAAATTAAATGTTTGGTATCAATCGGTGTTGAAAAAAGTGGTCAAAAAAGGGACAGTCATTCGCACTTTGGAAATTCAGACTCCATCAGGCATCAAAATAGTTCGAGGAAAACAATTCATCGATTGCACATATGAAGGGGATTTGATGGCGATGGCTGGCGTTAGTTATACCGTGGGCCGTGAATCCAATCAAATCTATGGGGAGACTTGGAATGGGGTTCATTCGCTGGATAAACACCAATTTCCTGATTTTGTGGATCCTTACCGATTGAAAGGGAATCCATCGAGTGGCTTGCTTTGGGGAATTAGCCCTCAGCCTTTGGCGGCAAAAGGTTCAGGTGATTCACATACACAGGCGTATAATTTCCGAATCTGTTTGACCGATAGTGTTGAAAATCAAATTCCCATTACTAGACCCTTAGGGTATGATTCAACTCAGTTTGAGCTTTTGTTAAGGTACATCGAAGTGAAAAAGCCGCATGAATTAAACTGGTTATTGATGCATTTGCAGCCGATGCCTCACCGCAAAACGGACATTAATAATTCGGGGCCATTTTCCACCGATATGATTGGGGAGAGCGATGATTTTGCTGAGGCTTCTCCGGAAAAGCGGAGGCAGATTTTTTTGAAGCATCAACGATATAATCAATCGTTTTTGTATTTTTTAGGGCATGACCCAAGGGTCCCTATCCATTTAAGAAAGGAGATGTTGACCTATGGCTACCCCAAAGACGAATACACAGACAATGGAAATTGGTCGCCTCAAATGTATGTCCGCGAAGCCAGACGAATGATTGGGGAGGAAGTCATGACTCAGGCGCATTGCGAAGGAAAGACTATTGCCAAGAATCCGATTGGTATGGCAGCGTATACGATGGATTCACATAATTGCCAACGCCTTGTTGTCAAAATTAATGGGGTCGATATGGTCAAAAATGAGGGAGATGTGCAGGCAGGTGGATTTGGTCCTTACCCCATCGGATACGGTGCTTTAGTTCCTAAACGTGCGGAATGTACCAATTTGATTGTCCCTGTTTGTTTATCCGCCAGTCACATTGCCTATGGTTCCATTCGGATGGAGCCGGTATTTATGGTATTAGGTCAAACCGCCGCTGTTGCCGCTGTTCAAGCCATTAAAAATGCTGGGGCTGTTCAAGAAGTTAAGGTCAGTGATATCCAACAAATTTTAAATCAAAATCCCTTGTTGGACGGAAGCAAACCAGAAATTTTGGTAGATGATGCTCAAATGTCCCAAGTGACTAAAAGTGGAAATTGGACCAAAGAAATGAACAAAAAAGGCTGTTATGGATCTTCTTTGTTATTAACGAACCCAACAAACAATGAGGATTCGAAAGTCGTTTTTAAATCGCCGGATCACTTGAGTGGAAAGTATACCCTGTATTTTTATTTACCAAACTTGGAGAATAACAGCACTATTTTTAATTGGGACATCAAGCAAGGTTCAAAAAAATGGACGGTC
>CANIYB010000262.1 GCA_947471105.1 Cytophagaceae bacterium | reverse complement strand
CGAAGACGTCAACGAAATTTCATCATAGCCATCCTCAGAATAAACAATTCCATATTTATTTTGGCTTTCTTTAAAAAAGCCGGCATATAAATCAAAAGCTGAAGGTGCATACACTCCGGTCAATTGCTTATTGACACGAGCGGGGTTCAACAAAGGTCCCAATAAATTAAAAAAGGTTTTCATCCCTAACTCTTTGCGAATAGGACCCACAAACCTCATAGCTGGATGAAATAAAGGCGCATGTAAAAAACACATGCCCGCAGAATCCATTTTACGTTTTAATATTTTAGCGTCACTATTAAACTTCAAACCCAAAAATTCCAAGACGGTCGACGAGCCCACGGAAGATGATACACCATGATTTCCATGCTTCGCAATTTTCTGGCCAGCACCCACAATGATAAACGACGAAGTGGTACTGATATTGAACGTATCCTTCCCATCACCTCCAGTACCGCAAACATCCATGGCATCAAATTCAGATAAATCAACCGTTACAGCCAATTCCATCATCGCCGATACAAAACCCTTTAGTTCAGCTACCTGAATCGGATGATACCAATAAGATGATAAAAATGAAGCAATTTGACTTGGATTTATCTCGCCTTGCCCTATTTTCAACATAATATCCCTAGCCTCTTGTTCGCTAAGTGCCTCACCTTCAACTCGTCTCTCTAATATTTTTTTCATTTTTATTTCAACCAATTTTTAATCATTTGTAAACCATGTTGGGTCAAATAAGCCTCAGGATGAAATTGTACCCCTCGCACATCATACTTTTGATGTGCCTCTGCCATCACAAATCCTTTATCATCCACTGCCGTAATTTTTAAATCAGCCGGCATTGTTTCCGGTACGACCGTCCAGGAATGATACCGACATACCTCAAAGCGCGTTGGGATTCCTATAAATAATTTTTCAGTAGGATCAGTCACCACGCATTCAGTAGTCACACCATGCAATACCTCCCCCATATTTTGCAATTGAGAACCAAAGGCCTCGCCAATCGCCTGATGCCCCAAACAAACTCCTAATATTTTTTTGCTCGACTTATACTCCTTCAATAAATCCAACATGATTCCTGCCTCAGACGGAATTCCAGGACCCGGCGAAAGTAAAATCTGATCATATGCAGCCACTTCTTCTAACGAAATTTTATCGTTGCGAAACACATCTACTTTGGCCCCCAATTCCTTCAAAAGGTAAACTAGGTTATAAACAAATGAATCATAATTATCAATCACTAATACATTCATATTTCCTTAAGATAAAGTTTCCGCCACTTCTAAAGCTCTGCGCAGAGCGGCCAATTTATTATGTATTTCCTGCATTTCACTAGCCACCACTGATTTAGCTACCACTCCCATTCCCGCTTGAAAAAACAAGGTTTGCCCCTTGCTTAAAAATGTTCTTATCGCAATGGCATGATTAAAATTGCCTTCAAAATCCATGAAGCCAATCGCCCCACCATAAATGGCACGGTTGGTAGGTTCCAAGCGATTAATAATGGTCATCGCATTGTGTTTTGGCGCTCCACTTAAAGTTCCCGCCGGAAACGTATCGGCTACTAATTGGAGCGAATTAACCCCTTTTTGCATGCGTCCTGTTACCTTTGAAACCAAGTGAATAACATGGGAGAAAAACTGAACCTCCTTAAAAGTTTCCACCTTCACATTTTCAGCACTCCTACTTAAATCATTTCTAGCTAAGTCCACCAACATCACATGTTCGGCAGATTCTTTGGGATCCGCAATCAATGCCTGAGCTAATTCCGCATCGCGCGCATCATCCCCAGAACGTCTAAATGTTCCGGCAATGGGATGAATTTCTGCTAAATCACCGTCAATTTTAATTTGTTTTTCTGGAGATGCACCAAAAATACGGTACTCTTCGTAATCAAAGTAAAATAAATATGGCGATGGATTCACGGAACGCAAAGCCCTATAAACCTGAAAATCATCCCCTTGATAATTTTGACTAAATCTGCGGGAAGGCACAATTTGAAATACATCCCCCCGTAAACAATGTTTTATACACGTTTGAACTATTTCCCGAGTTTGATCCTCGGTCAAGTTACTCTCTTCTTCCCCTTGGCGTTGAAATTTTCCCAAGGCTTCCGCAGGCTGATCGATCGCATTCAAAATGGCATCAAAACTAGGTTCGCTTCCATCATAGGTATGCGAGTAGTAGGCCAACTGGTTATTGAAATGATTAAAGGCTAACACATAGCGGTAAACAAAATAGCGGATGGACGGGATTTCCGTTTCCTTGCTTTTGCCCCTCATCTCAATGTCTTCAAAATATTGAACCGCATCATACGATATATGGCCAAAAAGTCCGTTGGCCATGGGCGAATCCACCGCCTCCTTGGTAAAAACAAAACGATCAGAAAAGTTTTTTAAAGCCAAAATCGCTTGTTGGCGCGATGCCAACACAAACGTCTCTTCAGTTCCATCAGGAAATTTTTGAATAACTACCGACTGATCTAAGGTAAAACTAGCGATGGGCTCAAAAGCAATGTGAGAAAAACCATGCTCACGGCCATGGTAATCAGCGGATTCCAATATGACCGAGTTTTTGAAATTCTTCCGAATTTTAAGAAATAAACCTATGGGCGTCATCGTATCGGCCAAAAGCGTCTTTCTACTCGTTTTTATATGTATATTTTGTGTCGTTGACATGTTTTCTAATTGAATACAATTTAATAAAAAAAGGCTTACTGAGAACAGCAAGCCATTGTAAAACATATCATGTACACACAGCAAAACCGTTCAAGGATTGATTACCCTTGCCAACCGTTTTTGTTGTATGCTGCTTTTATCATTTTGTTATAATTTTTACAAATGTAAAATGAAATCTATTAAATCAAAAATTTAACCAATTAAATCCCATAAATTTCCATACAAGTCCTCGAAAACAAGGACTTTACCATATTCTTCCTCCGACGGTCCCCGAACGATTGTGATTCCTTTTTGGAGCAGATTTTCATGGTCTCTTTCAAAATCATCCGTGTGTAAAAATAAAAATACACGCCCTCCTGTTTGATTCCCAACTCTCGATTTTTGTTCCTCTGCCGCGGCCTTTGCTAAAAGCAATTGGCAACTCCCCTCTCCAGGAGGTTGGACTAAAACCCAACGCTTTACGTCGCTCAACGTAGTGTCCTCGATTAATTTGAAGCCTAATTTTTGGGTATACCAATGAATCGCCTCGTCATAATCAGCCACCACTAAGGCAATATGCATTAATCGTTGGTTCATATCTTAATTTTCGTCTCGGCCAACAAAGTTGAAGGGTGAAATAAGTTTCAATTCATTTTTAATCGCTTCACTCACCGCTAAATCATCAATAAATTGATGAAAAACGGTTTGGTCTATTTTGCCATGATGGCGCGTTAAATCCTTCAAAGCCTCATACGGTTTTGGATAGGACTCTCGACGAAGTACCGTTTGAATGGCTTCTGCAATGACAACCCAATTTTCCTCTAAATCATGCGTGATTTTTGATTCATTTAATTCCAGCTTCCCTAGTCCTTTTTGCAAAGAATTTAATGCTATCAAGGTGTGCGCTAAAGGCATGCCGACATTCCTTAAAACAGTAGAATCGGTTAAATCACGTTGCAACCTGGAGATTGGCAACTTCGCCGACAAAAACTCAAATGTGGCATTTGAAAATGCCAAATTACCTTCCGCATTTTCAAAATCTATGGGGTTTACTTTATGAGGCATGGCAGATGACCCAATTTCCCCCTCTTTAATTTTTTGTTTAAAGTATCCCATGGAAATGTACTGCCAAATATCCCGGGAAAGGTCAATTAAAATCGTATT
>CANIYB010000261.1 GCA_947471105.1 Cytophagaceae bacterium | reverse complement strand
TTTGAGTTCAGTCAGATTTGTTTCATTCCCACCGTCCGGACCGCCAACAACAAATTAAGTCTCTGATATTCAGAGACTTTTTTTATGCTTAGATTTGAAAAATAAAACAAAATTGAACATGAAAATCAACCAGGAAATCATTCAGTTGTTTGATGAATATACACACAAACCGTTAAGTCGGGAGGTATTTTTGAGTCGCTTGACAAAATTAGTCGGCGGAGTAGCGGCCTTACATACTATTCTGCCAGCCTTGGAAGGAAGTTATTCCGCTAGTGCAATAGTTGCGGAAGATGATGCGGATTTAAATTTTTCTACCGCTGAATTTCCTTCACCCAATGGCGTCATCAAAGGATATTTGGTGCAGCCCAAAAACGCTAAGCAAGCCTTAGGCGCTATCTTGGTGATTCATGAGAATCGGGGTTTGACGCCACACATTAAAGATGTAACAAGGCGAATTGCCAAGGAAGGTTTTATTGCTTTAGGAATCGATGGACTAAGCCAATTCGGGGGTACGCCCACGAATGAAGACGAGGGGCGAACGTTGATTGGGAAATTGGATGCCAAGCAAAATCTTGAAAATATGTTGAGTGGCTTGAACTACCTTCGAACGTTAAAAAATAGTAATCAAAAAACGGCTTGCATAGGTTTTTGTTGGGGTGGAGGTATTGTCAACGATCTAGCAGCTAAGGATCCCAAATTGACCTTGGGCGTTCCGTATTATGGTCGACAAATTGACCCAGCTTTGGTGCCCAACATCAAAGCCAAATTAATGTTGCACTACGCAGGATTAGATGAAAGGATCAATGCGGGCATCCCAGCCTACGAAACTGCCTTGAAAAATAATCAAATTGATTATCAACTGTTTATTTATGAAGGGGCCCAACATGCCTTTAATAATGATTCGTCCCCAGCTCGCTACCAAGAAGCGACGGCTAAATTGGCCTGGGAGAGAACGATCAACTTCTTTAAAAAGTATTTAAAGAGCTAGCTTATTCCTTCTCCTTAAACAAATTCAAGTGCTTATTATTGATTAGAGGTTTGGCCCAAAAACCGATGCTGAAAATATAGAGCAGTGTGATGAACAAAACACTCATGCCTATTTTTAAGCCAAAAATATCCCCAAGCCCTCCAATGATAAAGGGTAAAATGGCGCCTCCTACGATCCCAGTAACCAAAATTCCAGAAAAGGAACCATGATTCTCTTTGAACGAATTTAAGGCTAGGGAAAATATGATGGGAAACATCACGGAAAGAAATAAACCAAGCAATGGGAAGGCCAATAATGCCATGGATTTTGTGCCTAAAAGCGCAAGAGCTAAAGACGCAATGGCTAAAAAAGAGAAGGTGACAAGCACAATTCTGCTATCTAAAATTTTCAATAATATTAATCCGAGGATACCTCCAGCGGTCATGAGTCCCCAAAAATAGGCTATTGTATCTGCACCTGTGGTCTGCGGATCTACCCCGTGATAGGTGGATAAAAATTGTGAAATCCAATTCGAGATTCCTTGTTCTGTGCCGACATAACAAAGCATGGCGATGAAATATAAAATCACATATTTATTTTTAAACAAGGTTAAATGGATCTCTAGTGGACCTGGTTTTTCACTTTCATCTAGGTCGACTTTCGGGAATTTTGAGGCATAAATAATGACTACCATCAATAAGCTAACGGCGATAAATAAAACATACAGTGAAAGCCATGGGAATGCGTCTGGTATTTCTCGGAAAAATGCCGAAGACCAACCAGCCTGACTGCCGGATAATTTCTTTTGTAAAATAAAGGATTGATAGACGAATGGACTTAAATACGAAGCAGACCCGAAAATCAATTGGGCCCAAACAGAAAAATTGGCATAATTTTCTTCTCCCCCTGCCGTTCTAAGAAGTGGATTCACCACGACTTGCAACATGGCCATTCCGCAGCCAATCATAAATAACGACACGATCGCGGACATATAATTGGGTGATATAACGATCAAAAGAGAGCCTAAACTGGAGAGTAAAAAAGCAAACATCATGACTTTCTTTTCTTTGAAAACCTCTAGCATAATGCCTGCAGGAATGGACATAAATCCATACGCAATGAAAAAAGCGAAGGGCAATAAGGAAACCATCGTCAAGCTTAAATGAAAACCTGTGATGATGTCTGGAATGATCGGGCCTATGATGTTGGAAAGAAATGAAATGACGAAAAAAGTCAACAAAATGATGAATACGATGTACGGACTTTTTTTCATTTTTTTTGGTTTAGGGTTTTCAAATTTAGCCGATTTTTTCATTAATCGACTCATTTAAATTATTTGAATTAGCACTGTAGGAAAAATGAAACGCAACGAATTTAATTTTGCATTTAAACGCGTATTTTTTTTATACATTTACGATTCTTTTAAATGAGTTTACGGTAAACAATTGCGATGGAAACCTACGGAAATATTTTAGTTATAGTGACTCCTTTATTTTTATTTTTAGTGCTATTTGAAAAATGGTACGGCTGGTATAAAGGATTTGAAACGGTGGAAACCTTGGACATGATTTCCAGTTTAAGCTCTGGGGTAACTAATTCCACCAAGGATGTTTTAGGGCTTAGCGTTGGGATTTTATCCTATCCATGGCTCGTAGAACATTTTAACTTGATTCAAGTTCAGTCAAGTGTCTTGTTATATTTGATCGCATTTATGGCCCTCGATTTTTCAGGATATTGGGTTCATCGCTTAAACCACACTATTAATATTTTTTGGAACAATCACTTAGTTCACCATAGTAGCGAGGAATTTAATTTAGCCTGTGCCCTAAGACAAAGCATTTCTGTCTTTTTCCGAATTTTTACTTTTTTATTATTGCCAGCCGCTGTCTTGGGTGTCCCACAAAATGTCATTGCTGTGGTTGCTCCGCTACATTTATTTGCCCAGTTGTGGTACCACACGCGCCATATCAAAACCATGGGATGGCTTGAATATGTGATTGTAACTCCGGCTCATCACCGAGTGCATCACGCGATAAATCCTGAATACATTGATAAAAATTACGGTCAAATATTTATTTTTTGGGATCGACTTTTTGGTACATTCCAAGAAGAAAGGGATGATATTCCGGCTGTTTATGGAATAACTAGACCGGTAAGAACTTGGAATCCCATCAAAATTAATTTTTTACACCTTTGGTTATTAATTCAAGATGCTTGGCATGCAAATTCTTGGAAAGACAAATTACGAATCTGGTTCATGCCATTAGGTTGGCGTCCCGAAAATGTCATCAAGGAGTATCCCATTTACAAAATTGACGACGTCTACCATTTTGAACATTATAAAAAAGAGGCTTCGCCTTCGCTTAGGTACTATTTATGGGGCCAACTCTTTAGCCTGCTTTTAATTGTATCTTATTTATACAGCCATATCGCTAGCATAGGGACACCTAATATTTTTATTTATGGGGCCTTTATATTTGTACATATTTATGCACTGACCGATTTAATGGATGGGAATTCTAAGGTTTGGATTCTGGAAACGATCAAAAATGTGGCTTGCGTTTTTTGGATTATACAATCGGGCGACTGGTTTGGATCAAGCCAAGTATCCGTTTGGATTGCACCAGCCTTAGTCGTTTATTTTGCGCTCACTACTTTTTTTGTGTTTTCTTTTTGTCGAACAAACTTAGTTTCAAGCCCGTCAAAATAATCGGTAAATTTTTCTTCAATCATTAACGAAAACGCAAAATCAAATCTCAGGTAATTCAAGTATAAAAATCTGTTTACTTGTTTGTCCATTTGGATAAGTCAGTATCCGATTGAATGCTAAGGTTTTTCCATCATGCGACAGGACAATGTTGGTCG
>CANIYB010000260.1 GCA_947471105.1 Cytophagaceae bacterium | reverse complement strand
CATTCCGTCAAACTTAAGTGCATTTGGGACATTCCCTACAAAAGCAGTTCCTTCTAAAGAAATTTTTTGTGCGGGCTTCCAAGCGGTAGATTTGAAATTAGTCGTGGACCAACCAGCGATCGCGGCTTCTTTTTGAGCGTCGTACACTTCGCCTTGGAAAAAGCTACCATAACGAATCGGGCCATCATTAAAGTAGGTCCATTGATCAGGATTGGTGGTGATTATTTGTTCTGTGCCATCTGTATATTGAATGTGCAATTTGGCTAATAAGGATTGTCGATCACCAAAAAAGTTCCAACTATCCCCACTAAAGGTGATATTTCCACTCCACCAGCCTTCGCTTAACCAAGCGCCCCACGCATTTTCTCCATTTTTAACTAATGCAGTAACGTCGAAAGTCTGATACTGATGTGTTTTATTATATTGTGTTAATCCTGGGTTAAAATAATCTTTCCCCACGCGAGATCCATTCAAATACAATTCATAAATACCTCTTGACGTGGCGTAAATTCTTGCTTTTTTAATGGTCTTTGAGTGTGTGGAAAATTGTGTTCTTAACATCGGAGCTGCAAATCGACTGGGATCCGCGGTAGCTAAAACTCCATTTTGTAAACCATCCACTTGAAACTGTTTGCCATTCCAAACAATTTGAGACTGAGTAAACAAAGATGGGTTTTCTTGTGCTGAAAATAATGCATTTGAGGGATGACGGAAATTTTTAATAATGACATCCGAGAAATTGGCTTTTTGGAGGGGGCCAACTTTAAATCCAATATGAGACAACATAGGAAAACTAATGTAATTATTTCCACGGCCAACTGGATTTAGGTTTAAACCGGATGATCCTCCTCGGCCCGTTGACCCTGCAGGAGCTCCATTAATTTTATGCTCAGGATCTACCTGGTCTATATAAAAATCAAATACCCCAAAATTACATTGTGCCAAAATAATATGCTTTTGATACGCATTTGAAGGGTTCACTAATTTTCGAGAAATTTTAAATTGGGCCAATGGCTTTTGCGCATTGTCCTTTTTATCATATCCTACCCGATAAACCTTTAAAAAAGCAGAACCAGTATCACTCAATGAAACATTTGAAATATCGAATTCAAGACTTACATAGGAACCATTTTTGCCTGATTCGACATCCATGATATTTTGATTTTTTGTTTGCAAACGAGGATCATTCGCACCAAAAACAAAAGCGGCTTTCGTCGACTTGGAGGATTCATCTAATTGAACCCCAAACTCAATTTTATACATCGACAAATAATGGGAAGATAAGGGTAAATCATGTTCACCAATCCACTCAGCGCCATTCCAGGAATTTATTTGACCGGACATTAAGCCCATCTCAAAACTGGATGTAGCTATATTTGACAATTTATTTTGATTCCAAACCTGAACTTTCCATGCATATTTTTCCATGGCTTGAAGTCCTAATCCAGCATATGGAATGGCTAAAGAAATATCTGAGGAAATTTTTTGGCTATCCCAAACGATTTTTTTCTGACTATTCTCAACAATAATTCGGTAGGCTGTTTGCTTTTCACCGCGAGTAGCTTTGACAGATTCCATTTGCCAAGAAAATCGTGGATGCGCTTCATCTAAACCTAAAGGCTCAGATTGATATTCCACTTGGAGATTTTTGATTTTAAATTGGGCCTCTGCAACAAATAGGGTTCCAAAAAGCAAGAACAATACCGATAAAAATAATTTCATTTTCTAGATTTTTAAATTAGGAATTCAAAAATCGAATATAATAATTTCAAAAATTAAAATTTAGATGAAAGGGTTAATTATAGCGATATAAAAACAGGCAATTATTAATTAATAAAGGTAGGATAAGATTTTTAATCAGATTTACGTGAAAATGAAAAACGAAGCGCCAATTCATGAGTTTGATTACTCACTTTTGATACTTGGGATATAGGCATTTCATAGACATAGCCTACGTATATCTTTTTAGAAGCTTGCAAACCTAATCGAAATCCATAACTATCTTGGTTTCGATAACTGATCCCCGCATCTAATTTACTAAGTAACCTAGCAGTCAAATTAATATCCCAAGACAATGGAACATCCTTAGCCATTCGAAACAATAAAGAGGGGTAAAATATCACCTGATCAGAAAATTTAAATCGGGATCCTAGCATGGAATAATAATAAGCTACATCCTTATAAGCTGTATTTTGACTACCAAAATCATATCTCAAAATTCTTGGCTGGCTCAAACTGACAAAGAATTGATCCCCTTTGTCAAAACGTAAACCCCAACCCAAATTGGGTTGAAAACCCGTACTTCGATCCCCGGTAAACACCACGTCAGTGGGCGTTACAATTCGAATACCCGAATAATTAATTGACATACTCGAAACCCCTGCTCGAATACCTCCTGACATCCTCCATTTGGTATTTAAATCAGTATGGTAAGCAAAATCTCCTGAAATAGCAGTCGTAGAAACCGGACCAAACTGGTCAGAAATTACATTAAACCCCACTCCTTTTTTCTCTCCCCATTTCAAATTCGCTGTTATTCCAATTGTCTTTGGCGCCCCTTCAAGACCGATCCATTGCTGGCGATTCATAACAGTAACCTCTGAATTTTCCGTACTTCCTGAATAAGCTGGACTAATGACTTGTGGATTAAACCGATATAAAGAATACATGGTTTCCACTTGACCGAAACTTGATGAAATGACGAATAAAACAAGGGATGTAAGAGCCAAGTGGCTCTTCATCCGATTCAAAAAATCTACAATCTTCAACAACAATATATTCTTTATCATAACTATTTCGCTAAACGATTAATAAACAGGTAATTGGACATAGCCGGGCGGCTACCATTAAAATCAATTACATAATAATACACGCCATCTGGCAATAAGCCATCTGAGGCCAATGGATCAAAGACATTGGTGGCTTTACCTCCCCAATCATTTTTATAGTCTTCATTTTCATATACGATATTACCCCAACGATTAAATATTGATAATTTGTTTTTACCCATACCCAATAATCCAGGTATAACGAACTTATCATTCACTCCATCTCCATTAGGTGAGAAACCTTGGGTTAAAAAAGTCTGACAAACATCTTGATCAATGCGATTTGGTATCCCATCACGATCACAATCCGGTATGGCGCCAAAATTAACATCATCTTCAAGTCGGTCTAATACACCATCGCCATCTGAGTCTACATCTTGGAAATCTGGCTTACCATCTTTATCCGAATCCATTGGATTGTTAGGATCTTTTCCCGCTTCTTCTTTATCTGAAAAACCATCGTTATCTGAATCTAAGTCTCTGTAATCTGGGGTTCCATCGCCATCGGTGTCTATCGGTTTTGTTGAATCTGATCCAGCCTCTAATTTGTCGGGGATGCCGTCATTGTCAGAGTCCAAATCTTGATAATCTGGTTTGCCATCTCCATCGGTATCCACCGGTTTGCTTGGGTCCATGCCCGCCTCAATCTTATCAGCGATGCTATCATTGTCAGAATCCGTATCCTGATAATCAGGCTTACTGTCTAAATCTGTATCTACTGGTTTGCTTGGATCCACTCCTGCCTCTATCTTGTCAACAATACTATCATTGTCGGAATCCAAATCTCTAAAATCCGCGATACCATCTTTATCGGTATCCACAGGAATCTGAGGGTCTTTGCCCGCTTCAACACTGTCTGGGATTCCATCATTATCAGAGTCGGTATCTAGGTAATCTGGTTTCCCGTCACCGTCTGTGTCCACCGGTTTACTTGGATCTTTGCCAGCTTCCAGGATGTTACTGTTGTGGCAGCCCAACAACGTTCAAAGCAAGATTGTATCACAAT
>CANIYB010000259.1 GCA_947471105.1 Cytophagaceae bacterium | reverse complement strand
TGGGTGGGAACAGCCGAACGACGTTAAGTGGATTTGATGTGGATAATTTAGACGTCCTATTATCTGGTTTCCACAGTTTGACGTTAAATGGCAAATCAGATCGACTTCAAGTATCGGCCAATGAATCTTCCGAGTTATTAGCGGGTAATTGGCAAACGCAACGAGCCTTTGTTGCCGTGTCAAACCAAGCTAAAATGGAACTTAATGCAAGTGAGTTAATCAAAGGGTTTAAAGGTGATCGTTCCGATGTTACCTTTAAACCCTATCCTAAATTAAATGTCCAATGGAGTAAAAACGGGAAAAAATAATAGGTCGTGCAACGAAAACAATCTTAAACACATCTTGTAGACATTCTGGAAATTTTTAATGATTCCCAATATATATTCAAAGAATTAGATCACATGAAAAAAATCATTTCACTCATTTTAATAAACCTTCTTATTTGCTTTTCTTGTTTTTCATTTGGATATCCTCATAAATTATATCCAAACAAAGGCCTTAAGAAATCCACTTTTAAATTCACTTATATGAAATTCAAATTTTTATCATTTATCCCGGTTCTATTTTTAACCCTTAATTTATTCGGATTTCAGAACCCCACTTCAAAAAACTTTCGAGTTAATGCCTTCCATTCCTTGGAAATTGGCAACGCTTTTGAAATTCATATTCAAAAAGGGAATATATATTCTTTAACCGCTTTAGGTCGTGATGAAGATTTGCAGGAAATTGAATTAAAGCAAAATGGCAATAATTTGCATGTCTACCGAGATACAAAATGGTCATGGGGTTGGAACAAGGATTCAAAAAAAGTTATTTTAAACATTACGATGCCTAAGATTAATCGTGGCGATTTCTCTGGAGCCGCTAAGGTTTTTATCAACGGATTTACTGATGAAGAGCAAGTCCGTCTTTCATTTTCAGGAGCCTCTAAAGTTGACATAGGCGAAATAAATGCAGACAAACTGATTCTCGATTTCTCAGGTGCTTCTAAAGCTAACTTGTCTGGCCATGTGGGCAAATTGGAAGTGGAAACTTCCGGAGCTAGCCATCTAATTTTGGACGATTTGTATGCGCGTGACGTGGATGTAAATTCGAGTGGGGCAAGTCATATCCAAGTAAACGCTCAAAAAACCTTGCAGGTAGATGCCTCAGGGGCAAGTAAAATAACCTATAAGGGCCGACCAAACATTAGCAAAGATGTTTCAGGGGCTTCTTTCGTTCAGCGGGCCGACTAAAAATTTCGTTCCCCAGCAGGAATGCGCGTAGGGATATCATTGGCTTTCGGTGGAACCGGACATGTGAATGTAGGATTATAAGCGCAATAAGGAAAGTAAGCCTGATTGAAATCCACCAAAATTGTTTTATCGTTTAGTTTATTTAATGAAATATCGACGTATCGACCACCTCCATAGGTTTCTGTGGGGGCGGTTTTGTCTTTAAAGGGTAGGAATAAATTGCCATCCGCATGCTGAAATAATTCCAAGACAACTTCTGCCCCATTGATGCTGGCCGTTATCGTTCCGAATTTCAACATATCCTCCTGGCTTCCATCGGTCATATTGATTTTTATTTTTTCAATTTTCTCCGAGCGTTGAACTTTGAACGGAATGATCCATTTTTGATTAAATGCGAAATAGGCTAAGCCCTTAAATGTTTTTTTATCCTTGATCGGTGATTCATCCGAATCACGAAAAGTTTCATCTTTTAATTTGCGCGATTCTACACTGGCCAATGAATCCTCATTTGTTTTTGGGCCACTCATTTGATTTTTAGGAATACTCACATAGATAATTGCGATCAAGATTATGAGTATTATCAAGGTCCATTTATTGAATTTCATCGGATTGCGTGTAATTTTGATTTTGAATCAGTAAAATTATAAAATATTTGACATGTTTACAGGAATAGTGGAGGCAATGGCTACGCTTGAAAAAAAGCAAATGAATCAAAGCAATATTGATTTTTGGTTTTCCAGTCCATTTACTGATGAACTTAAAATAGACCAATCCGTCGCGCACAATGGCGTTTGTTTAACCGTGGTCGAGATTCAAAATCAAAATTATCGGGTGACAGCCATCAACGAAACCTTGCAAAAAACAAATTTAGGTGATTTGCAGATAGGCCAAAAAGTCAATTTGGAGCGATGTATGCTAGCTTCCGCACGCTTTGACGGACATATTGTACAAGGGCATGTGGATTTGACGGGGACTTGTACGCAGATTAAAGACCAACAAGGTTCATGGGAGTTTCATTTTTCCTATCCAGCTGCAAGTGGTCAAATGACGGTGGAGAAAGGATCTATTTGTGTGAATGGGACGAGTTTAACTGTGGTCAATTCAGGTCTAGATCATTTTTCTGTCGCCATCATTCCCTATACGTTTGAACATACTGTTTTTCACCAATTGGAAATAGGCAGTCGGGTCAACCTAGAATTTGATATTCTAGGAAAATACATTCAAAAAATGATGGCTAATCGATTAGGCTAATAAATGCTTAACTGCCTCATTCACTTTTTCAAATCCAAATTTAGACCAGACCAGGCTTTTTTGTTGGGCTATCTCGGCCAAACCTAAATTACCGATACTCCCCAAATGGCTGTGATTAAGTTCTTTAGATATGCCTTCAAACTCCCCACTTTCAATTTTTTTGCCCACAGTTTGATAAGCTTCACGGAAAGGAATTCCTGCCAATACTAATTTATTTACCTCCTCAACGGAGTACAATAAATCGTATTTAGGGTCTTTTAAAATATTTTTTTTGACCTTGATTTCCTCCATCATAAATAGGGTAATATGAAGGCAGTCTAGCATTTCATCGATGGCGGGCATCAACAATTCTTTGGTCAATTGCATTTCACGGTGGTACCCAGAAGGTAAATTGCTCATCAGCATTTGCAAATCATTGGGTGCGCCTTTTAGTTTATTGGCCTTGCCTCTTAATAATTCCGCTACATCCGGATTTTTTTTATGAGGCATAATGGAACTTCCTGTCGTCAACTCAGAAGGCAATTCAATGAATCCAAAATTTTGCGAATTGTATAAACAGACATCCATGGCAAGCCGACTCAGCGTTGTGGCTAATTGGGCTATGGCCGTCAACACATAAAATTCAGTTTTTCCTCTAGACATTTGCGCATTCACTACATTCACATGCGGAGCCTCAAAACCCAATAATTGGGTCGTCATTTCCCTATTTAAAGGAAAAGATGAACCGTATCCTGCCCCTGAACCCAATGGATTTTTATTGGCCAAACGAAAAGCAGCTTCTAATAACTCAGCATCCTCCACCAAACATTCTGCATAAGCACCAAACCAAAGTCCAAAGGACGAAGGCATTGCGATTTGTAAATGAGTATATCCTGGGATTAAATCACCTTTGTGGGCCTCACTTTTTTTGATCAAAACATCAAATAAAGAAGAAACGGAATTAGCAATTTCCTCGATTTTCGCCCGCATGAATAATTTTAAATCCACTAAAACTTGGTCATTCCTAGATCTGCCCGCATGTATTTTCTTTCCTGTGTCGCCTAATTTTTGCGTCAACAAGAACTCTATTTGGGAGTGGACATCCTCCATTCCTTCATCGATCGAAAAAGTACCGGCTTCAATCCCCATGAATATGTTTTTCAATTCTTTCTCTAGCGTTGCTTGGTCTGAGGGACTCAACAAATTAACCGAGTCAGACGCTAACATTTTAATGTGCGCTAAAGAACCTATGACGTCATATGGAGCTAAAAGTAGATCATACGCAGGATCATTCCCAATCGTAAATTTTTCAATTTTAGCGTCTGTCGACTGATTTTCTTTTTGCCAAAGTTTTGCCACGTCTTTAAGAG
>CANIYB010000258.1 GCA_947471105.1 Cytophagaceae bacterium | reverse complement strand
GGAGTGAGGGAAAATGCTTTTTTAGATCGTATCGTGATACAAAGGATAAATGCAGATTTATCTTTGTCCAACTTATCTGTTAATTATAAAGACATTGTTTCAGGAAAAAGTCCTGATGTTAAATTAGCTAGAGAAGATCAAATCAATGTTTTTTCCATCTTAGATTTAAGAGAGAAATACACTGTAACCATTCACGGAGAAATTAATTTAAAATCGATCAAAAAGGCTTCAGATAATTCAAATGAAACTTTGAATCAAGAAAATAATAACAATAATAATACTAGTAAATTAGGTTCTAATCAATCTAATAATCAACGGAAATCGTCTAATAACAGTGTTTCAAATAATTATAATCAAGATTCGGATTTAGCCAATTTGAAAGATGAAGATGGGGAAGATATTATTTCAAGTGAGATTGCGGATGAGTTTAAATCAAAAGAGGTCGGAAACTCTTTAATTAACAGACAAGTAAAATTGACATTACCATATGTTGATAAAATGACTGTGGAAGATTTAATTTTAAAAGCAGGTGGTTTACGTGAATCAGCTGCAACGGGATATGTAGAAATTGTAAGAAGAAAGAAAAATATTGGTCTAGATAGTCCTGATTTAATTAATTCACAAATTGCTGAAATCATTAAATTTGGAATTAGTAATAATTTACAATTAGACAATACAGCTTCTAAATTCCAATTGGCTCCATTTGATGAAGTGTTTATTAGAACTTCTCCTAATTATGAATTGCAACAGTTTATAACTGTTCAAGGTCAAGTAGTATTTCCGGGTGTATACGGTTTAGAAAAAAAGGATGAAAGATTAAGTGAGATTATAAAAAGGGTAGGTGGCTTGAATCATCAAGCGTTTCCTCAAGGAGCTCGATTAATTAGAAAAAATCAAATCACAGAATCTGAAAAAAATAGAAAATTAGAGCAGCTTAACGAAATCCAAGATAATTTTACGGGAGCCGTAATTCAAAATAAGGAACAGGTTAATAAAGAGACGGAATTAATTGGCATTAACCTAAATAAAGCCTTAGAAAATCCAGGAGGTGAAGAAGATTTGTTTGTGATTGAAGGAGATATTTTAGTAATACCCAAAGAACCACAAACAGTCAAAGTTACAGGTGAGGTTTTGTATCCTAATAGTGTAAAATTTATTTCAGGGAATACATTTAAAGATTTTATTAGTGAGGCGGGTGGTTTTACAACAACATCTGCTAGAAAAAAATCTTATGTTATTTATTCTAATGGTTCAGTTAAACGTGCTAAAAGCTTTTTGTTTATTAATAGATATCCTACTATCGAAAAAGGAGCAGAGATAATTGTGCCGAAAGAAGTAAAATCAGCTAGTTCTGGTCAGCAAATTGCAAGTATTGTGGGTATTTTCACAGGTACACTTACTAGTTTAATTGGAATTATTACCTTAATAAAAGCTACAGCGAACTAATATGTCAAATATAAATTCAGATCAGTTTTCGTTCAAAAACATATTATATAGTTTTTTTATTATTGTAAATTTTATAAAAAAACATTTTATAAAAATTATAATAGGCAGTTTTACTGGTGGCTTTATTGGCTTGTTTATTGAATATCAGAAATACCAAGACATGTCTTATAAATCTGAAATTGTTTTTGTTTTAGAAGGAGAAAATGGTGGTGGTGGAGGTATTGCTGATATTGCTAGTTCCTTAGGAATTGGTTCGCCAATGGGTGTCAGTAGCTCTTTATTTAGTGGTGAAAATTTTAAAGAACTATTGAAAACAAAAGCTATTTATCGAAAAGCGATTTTAACAAAAGTGAAATTTGGCGGTAAAGAAGATATTTTTGGAAACTTTTTTTTATCAAAGTCTCAGATTGATAAATATGAATGGAAAAATCTACCAAGTGATTTTCACACACATAAATTTACAGAAACGAATCCTCAGAAAATATCAATTCAAGATCGAAATATATTAGATTTAATTTATGAGCATTTAAAGTCTAAAACTTCTATTACTATTGAAAATCCCAAGTCAAGCTTTCAAACTTTAGCCGTAGAAGCGAGAAGTGATACTCTGGCATATGTTTGGTCTAAATTATATTTAAAAACGGTTACTGACTTTTATATAGATACCAAAACAAAAAAATCTCAAGAATTATTGATTATTCTTGGTAAAAGAGTTGATTCTCTTAGATCTGCCTTATATTATACTCAAGGCAAATTGGCCAATTATAATGATCAAAATCAACAAATTATATTTCAAAGCGCAAGAATCATTGCGGAAAGGTTACAAATGAATTCTAGTCAAATTCAAGGTATGTACTTAGAAGCTGTTCGTAATTATGATAATTTAAAATTTTCGTTAGTAAAAGAAGCTCCTTTATTTAATGTGATTTCTGATACAGAATTACCTTTAATTGGTAATAAACATTCTTGGGGACCAATTACTATGATTGGTTTTATTTTAGGCTTTTTGATTTCTTTATTAATTATATATATTATTGGTGTATATAAAGAGTTAATCTCGTAACCATGTCTTTTATTTCAACTTCTAGAATTATTCAAGTTAGAAACGACTTAGAGTTGTTATTTATATTAGCAAAAAGAGACATTTCGGTTCGTTATAAGCAAACAATTTTAGGTATAATATGGGCAATTATTAAGCCTTTAGTTACGATGTCGGTATTTTTATTTGCTTTTAAAAACGTATCGAATATTCAAGATTTAGGAGGATATCCGATTCAACTAGTCATTTTTTCAGGAGTACTTTTTTGGAATTTTTTTGCCAATACTTTTCAGTTTTCGAGTAATTCTATTTTAACGAATAGTAATTTAATTTCTAAAGTTTATTTTCCAAGAATTATTATTCCTATTTCTGCTATTAGCGTACCTTTTATTGATTTTATTATTGGATTTATTATATACCTTATCTTAAGTTTTTCTCTAAACTATTCTATATCCTTACATATATTGTATTTACCTGTAGCATTTTTTTTCCTATTGTTATTTAGTTTAGGTTTAGGTTTGATATTTTCATCATTTGCTATTAAGCACCGTGATTTTTTGCAGATTATACCTCTAATAGTTCAATATGGTTTTTTTATTACTCCTATCATTTATACATCAAACGAAATAATAGGTAAAGCCTGGTTTAAATATTATTTATTTATTAATCCATTAGTAGGCTTAGTTGAATTTTTTCGATTTTCATTAATTAAAGGCTATCATATTCTTTCATTTTTCGATTTTTTTATTTCTTGCTTGATAAGTTTAGTCGTATTTGTTTTAGGATTACTCGTATTCAAATTTAAAGAAAACACATTTGTTGATTACTTATAATGAATAGTATTGTATCTGTAAGTTCAATTTCTAAAAAATATCAACTCCCTTTATCAAAGAAAGAGGCTTCTAACTCTTTTTTGAACAGTTTTTTCACTAAAAGGAAATATGAAGAATATTGGGCGGTAAATGATGTTTCATTTACTCTTAATAAGGGTGATAAATTGGGGATCATTGGGAATAATGGGGCGGGGAAATCTACATTACTAAAAATATTGAGTAAAATAACTAAACCAACTACTGGTAAGGTCAATATTCAAGGAAAAGTAGCTAGTTTGTTAGAAGTGGGTACTGGTTTCCACCCAGAATTATCAGGAAGAGATAATATATACTTAAATGGTGCTATTTTAGGCATGAGTAAAAAGCAGATTACCCAGCAATTTGATGAAATTGTGGAGTTTGCAGGGGACCAAATTATTAAGTTTCTGGATACCCCTGTAAAACGTTATTCTTCGGGTATGTATGTGAGATTAGGTTTTGCGATTTCAGCCCATTTAGACCCTGATATTTTAATCGT
>CANIYB010000257.1 GCA_947471105.1 Cytophagaceae bacterium | reverse complement strand
AGCCCAGCTCGTATAACGAATGTCAGCAATCTTATATCGATCTAAATCTATGTAATGCCTTGAGGCTTCATTATCCATGATATATCTTCGTTGGTCTGGTAAAACAGATAAATCCTCAATTTCTTTTTGATGCCTTTTATAAAAAGTTATCATTTCAATGGGTAAGGTGTATATCGCCATCGCGTTTATTTTTTTATGCGCAAAAAATCCCCAAGGTTTGATTAATTCGCTTGAATATCCTCTTGTTTGCAATGCGATGATTAAAATTATAAGGATAAGAAAGCTTTTTTTGTTTAGGATGTTGTGTTTTAAAATCATTTTGTTTAATTTTGCATTTCAATTTTATTAGAAGAAGAAGATTATTTAAACAATGGCAAATCATAAATCAGCATTAAAGCGTATTAGAGCAAATGAATCAAAGCGTTTGCGTAACCGTTATCAACACAAGTCAACTCGTACGATGATTAAAAATCTTCGTTTGACAACAGACAAATCTATTGTGGTTGATTTGTACAAAAAGGTTTCTTCTGCGTTAGATAAATTAGCTAAGAAAAACATTATTCATAAGAATAAAGCAGCAAATCAAAAATCTAAGTTAGCTAAGTTGGCGAATAAATTAGCCGCATAGTTTTAGATTATCAGCATATTGATAAACCCCGCAATCGCGGGGTTTTCTTGTTTATAAAGATTACCTTCAGGAAAAAAGTACAGATGAATTATTTACTTAATGGAGGTAGAATCAAAGAAATTCGATTGGAGGAGAGGCCACGTGAGTTGATGGCGATTAAGGGGAAGGATACCTTGCGGATAGAAGAAATACTTTCCTTATTGATAGGTTCAGGGATTCCTAATAAATCAGCTTTAGATCTTTCAAAGGATATATTGAATTCAATTCAAGGGGATTTAAATAAGTTAGGCCGTTTTAATCAATTTGACTTCATGAAATTCAAAGGGATTGGGAAGGCTAAATCAGCTGTTTTAGTGGCCGCTTTAGAGCTAGGGCGTCGCCGAATGGTTTTTGAAACGACACATCGGATTGACACTATATTAGCTTCAAAAGATGCTTATAACTTATTAAGGCCTCATTTGAGCGATTTAGCCCATGAAGAATTTTGGATTATTCATTTAAATCGTGCCTCTCGATTAATTAAATTAGAAAAATTTAGTGTGGGTGGCGTTGCCGGTACTTCAGTGGATTTGAAACTATTGTTTAAATCTGCTTTAGAGCAAACATCATCAGCTATTATCTTAGCTCATAACCACCCATCTGGCCAATTACAACCTAGTCAGGCCGATAAGCATTTAACTAAAAAAATTATTGAAGCTGCAGGATTATTTGAAATACAAATTTCCGATCACTTGATTGTGTCTTCAGAAACTTATTTCAGTTTTGCCGATGAAGGAATACTTTAATTTTATTTACCTCTTTCCTTGTAAATATTTTGAAGTTTAACTCCTACTACGATAGCTACTGCAAATAAAATGATAAAAAAGGCGGCTCCTGAATATCCCATGTGTTGTTAAATTTTATTCAAAATTATGAAATTAATTATAGTAATCCTTTTGTGCTAGGCAAAGAATTTAAATTATTTATATCTCTTTTAACGGCTAATTGGATCGATTTGGCAAATGCTTTAAAAATCGATTCAATTTTATGATGCTCATTTTCTCCTTCAGCCTTAATATTTAAATTGCATTTGGCAGCATCTGAAAAAGATTTAAAGAAGTGACTGAACATTTCTGTTGGCATCTCACCAATCTTCTCTCTTTTAAATTCAGCTTCCCAAACGAGCCAGTTTCGACCGGAGAAATCTAAAGCCACTTGGGCTAAACAATCATCCATGGGCAATAAAAATCCGTAACGAGCGATGCCTTTCTTTTGACCTAATGCCAACAAAAACGCTTCACCCAGGGCAATCCCAGTATCTTCAATGGTATGATGTTCGTCTATATGTAAATCTCCCTGAACTTGAATGGAGAGATCAAGGTTACCGTGTTTTGCGATTTGATCTAACATGTGATCAAAAAAGGCTAAACCCGTTTGATTATTTGCATTACCCTTTCCATCAAGGTTCAACTGGATGGATATTTTAGTTTCATTCGTATTTCTAGTATGAATGATTAGACGTTCAGGTAATTTAAAATAGGAATATACATCATTCCAATCAGTGGTTTGTAGCGCAGTGATTGGTTTTAATTCAGTAGGTATTTCTAAATCACTGATGAATAATGCTTTCGCACCTAAATTTTTAGCTAATTGAATGTCCGTGATTCGGTCACCTATGACATATGAATTGATTAAATCATAATTGGTCGTCAGATATTCTCCTAATAAACCTAGACCCGGTTTTCTAGTCGGAAGATTATCTTTCGCAAAAGATTTATCAATTAAAATATTTGAAAATACAATTCCTTCAGAAGCTAAAATTTCCAGCATTTTGTTTTGGGCTGGCCAAAATGTATCTTCAGGAAATGAGGCAGTACCTAGTCCATCTTGGTTGGTGACCATCACTAATTCAAAGTCGAATTCTTCGTGGATCTTCTTTAAATTGGATATGACATGAGGCAAAAATGACAATTTTTCTAAACTGTCAACTTGCTGGTCTGGTTGAGGCTCAATTATTAAAGTGCCATCCCGGTCTATGAATAATACTTTCTTCATGGGACAAAGGTAATGAATGTAAAGTTTACAGAGAATAAAAGAAAAAAATATGCAAAAAATAATTCTTATATATGCTCCAGTACTTGTAATTTTGTATTTGAAATAAAAACTATGGGGGAATTATTTGGTGTCATTCAAGAAGATTTGCGCGGAAATGTGATTCGCAGAATCTCTTTATTTACTGGTGAGTCAGAACCCAAAGTAGAAGAGTTGATCCCAGTTTGGGAGGCAATTATTTTAGGTGGATTGTTGAAACTAATTCGTAACCGAATCCGATTCAATGCACTTTATAATTTTATTTTACAAAAGCCAATCCCACGTCTCGCTATCGAGGAATTGCAGGCTGGAAATGCAACTAAATTACAATTAGAAGAAATTAGTCATTATGGGGAAGGTTTAATTGGAATTCTTATTCCGGATAAAAAGAGTGCGATTGCGATGTTGATTTCTAAGGAACTAGGATGCAAAAGTTCATCTTTTTTGAAAGGGTTGAGTGTGGTTTTTGGCTTATATGGTTTCAAATTAAAAGAAGAAGACTACGATTCATTAAAAGACTGGAAATCGTTTGCTGAGTTTTTTATTATTAAAAAGGGTGATTTTAGCATATTGTGTCCATCCAATTTACGTTTTGCAATTTCTGATATTTTAATACTTTCCGACGTATTAAAACTAGATCCTGAGGCTTTAGTGTATTTAACCGAAGACCCGGAAAGGGATGAGGTTAAGTCGAAGTATAATCTTTTTGACAAAAAAAATCTTTTATATATTGTTATTACCCTCATTCTGGGTGGATTTACGCTTTGGTATACGGTATTAAGGCCAAAGGTAGATCCAGAAATAACCTCGGATTTAGAAGAGGTAATTCCGATAGACAGTTTGAATAAATTAAATGATAGTTTAACAAAAGCGGTCTTAGATTCAAATCGAATTAAGAATGATTCGCTTTTTACATTAAATTGGCCAGACGGCACTCAATCTGTTGTTCCTAAGAAATCGATCTTGGTTGATTTACATGCTTATTTAATTGATTCCACTCAAACTTCTCCCTTAGAATTAAATTGCCATGAACTTATTTTTGATGAGAATACAGATTTATTATTGAAGTCTACTGATTATTTATTTAAGCAACTTTCTGTTCAAATGAATAAATCAAAAAATGTGGATGTACAGATTTCT
>CANIYB010000256.1 GCA_947471105.1 Cytophagaceae bacterium | reverse complement strand
TTTTCGTTTTACGATGAGATATCCGCCCATAATTTTTCCATCACGGGCTTCATGTCAGCCGAAAACTCCTTTCCGTGAATGGCTAATGGAAAATTCAAAGCTTAAGGATTTAAATATTTCAGCAATAAATCAAAGCGCGATTGGTCCACCTCTTCTTGGTTGCCAAACATGAAAGCCTTTTCAATATGAATTTCGTGTCGCTCTAAGCTTTTCACGATGGTAGAAAATTGGTCTGTTTGAATTTGTAAAATCAATTCAGGCCAAACGTGATCTTCTTTGGTCGATTTCGTTAAATAACTTCGGGTAATTAAGCCTTTATTTTCTTCAATTATTTTGGCAATCACACTCATCGAATCTCTTTGGGTATGAAAAACAATGCGAATAATTCCTCCATTTTGAGCATTAAATCCGGTGTAAAATAAAGTTTTAGCGACGGATTGCCAAGGCAAATAACCTTGATATTTCATTTGCTCATCCACCACAGGAATGATCCAAAATCCACTTTCCTCAAAAAACGGTAGACTTGCTAAAATATCTTCTTCCGTTTCTATTTTTACCTGATTGAGCTCATGCTGAAATTGGTCAATTTTCCCATCCGGATGCATGGCTTTCATTAACATTTCCTCGGTTATATTTCCGATCCATTGTTTCTTGTCAAGCACGGAAATAACGTTCATGTTATTGGAGTGCATGATTTTCAAAGATTTTTGCACCGAATCTTGAATGGAAATGGTGGGTAAATCAAAGGATAAAAATGCGAGTGCCATCATGACGCAATGGGATTATTTTCTAACCATGTTGACAAAATGCGATTGAACTCATCAGGTTGTTCCATCATGGGTGCATGGCAACATTTATCAATGAAATGCAATTCAGATCCCGGAATTAATTGATTGAATTCATGACCTACATGGGGTGGGGTGATGGTGTCATTTAATCCCCAAATCAAAAGGGTTGGGGTTTTTATACGCACAATATCCTTGGCCATATTATTTCGCTGCGCTGATTTTGCAATGGCGATGATGCGCAATACTTTTGGGATGCTATTAATGATCTCAAATACTTCGTCGACCAATTCCTTAGTAGCCGTTTTAGGATCATAAAACGTATATTCAATGCGTTCCTTGATAAATTCGTAATCGCCACGTTTGGGATAAGTCCCTCCCATAGAATTCTCAAATAAACCAGAAGAACCCGTTAAAATAAGCCTTTCTACTTTGTGCGCATGTTTTAACGTATAAATCAAAGCCACGTGACCCCCTAAGGAATTTCCGATTAAGCTAAAGCTTTCTAGTTTTTTGAATGCGACAAATTCTTCGAGAAAAACGGTTAAACCTTCACAACCCGCCTCTTTAATGGGCATATCGTGGATCGGCATGAGTGGAATGATGACTCTGTACTTTTGACTAAACAGATTAATTACGCCTTCCCAGTTGCTTAAGGCGCCAAACAATCCATGAAGTAAAAGTAGAATTTCACCTTTTCCTTCATCAATGTATTGATAATTGCTTTCCTCCTTAATACTAAAGTTCATTCCGAGCTGCCATTTAATCTGCAAATTAGTAAAAACACTTCAAACTTTTGTAAGTTTAAAACGTTTATGAAAATATAAACTTAATATGAATTCAATTGTGATCGTAGGCGGCGGAATTGCCGGTCTGCAAGCAGCTCAAATTTTACAAAGTAAAGGGCTTGATTTTATTTTAATTGAAAAATCAATGTCATTAGGCGGTAGGGTCCAAAGTGAAGAATTCCAAGGGTATATCTTAGATCACGGTTTCCAAGTTTTGCAAACGGCATATCCAGAAGTCCAACAAAGTCTTCCATTATCTAAATGGGATTTATCTTATTTTCAATCGGGCGCTTATGTGTTCAACGAGGGAAAATTTATACCCTTTCTCAATCCATTAAAATCTCCCCTCTTATTTTTAAAAAACATCAACGCAGCGGGGGCTACTATTTTTGATTTTTTGAAGTTGGCTTGGATTTGGTTAAAAACGCAGGGTTCGATTTCACCAATACATTCGGACCCAGAAACTACCTCTGAACTGATCTCTCGATATCGTTTTTCAGAAAAATTTCAACGCAATTTTTTAAGGCCTTTTTTTGCCGGTATCTATTTAGATGATCAATTGAGCCCGCCCGCATCTTTGTTTTTTTATTACATGAAGCAGTTTCTGGAAGGAAAAGCCGCATTGCCCAAACAGGGCATGGGTGCAATCGCTTTAGATTTAGCTGCAGGAATTCCAAAAGAAAAACTAAGAACTGGGGTTTTCGTCACTGAAATTAAGGGGAAAAGGCTACAATTAAGTAATGGCGAAACGGTTGGTTTTGACCAACTGATCTTAGCGACAGATCCCAAACAAGCCTGTGAATTATTGAAAATTAATTTTCCTCCACAGGCACATTTCGGTTCCAAGACTTTTTATTTCAGTATGGACAAAAAGCTTGAGACTGCATTGCCTCTCATTCATTTGATGCCATTAAACTCGAGTCCATTGCTGCATTTTTCTTGCTTGAGCCAAGTAAATCCTGCGCTAGCCCCTGATGGGAAGCATTTGTTGTCGGCCACTAGTCTGCAGATGGATCTTACGGACAAAGAAGTGGCGCACGAATTAGCGCGGGTTTTAGATCTTTCGCCGAACGATTTTATCTTCTTGAAATCTTTTTCAATTCCTCATTCTTTATTTAAGGTGGGGTGTTTTAATGAAGTGTGTCAAAAAGCGGAGGAGGAAAACATTATTTTGGCTGGGGATTACACGCTTTTTCCATCGTTGCAAGCAGCCTTATCCTCAGGGCGAAATGCAGCAGAAAAAATCGCAGAAACTGGGCAAACTGATTAAGGTCAATATTTTTTTTCTGTTTTTGCGTACCTTTGTTTCAATTAAACTCTGATATGAAAAAAGTTCTACTCTTTATTTTTGTTAGCATGTTATTGGGTGCTTGTCAGAAATCAAATCCAAATTTTCAAAAAGACGCCGCAAACCCTGAGTTTTTAATTAGGGCGGAGTTGATGTTGACCGAGAGTATTATTCATGATATTTTTGCCCCACCCATTTCTGCTCGTATTTATATGTATGCCGGCATCGCAGGTTATGAGGCGGCTATTCCAGGGGACAAAAAATTCAAATCGTTGGTGGGCCAATTAAATGGCTTCGAGAAGATTCCCCAGCCGGAAAAGGGTTTGGAGTATTGTTTTCCTTTGGCATCTACCCGGGCCTATTTGGCTGTGGGGAAAAAATTGACTTTTGCCCAAGAAATGTACAAGGAATTTGACAAGAAATTAGAAGAAGATTATCAGAAAATTGGGATACCTGCGGATGTTTACGAAAGGTCTATCGCCTACGGAGATTCAGTGGCCGCTGCCGTCATGCGCTATGCAGCGAAGGATAATTACAAACAAACAAGAGGTTTGCGGTTCACGGTAACGAATTTGCCAGGTACTTGGACTCCTACGCCACCAGCTTACATGGACGCGGTGGAACCCTATTGGAATAAAATTCGGCCTATTTCATTAGATTCAGCGTCTCAGTTTAGAGCGCCAAGTCCCTCAAAATTTGATTTAACGAAGGCAAGTCCTTATTACAAGGAAGTCATGGAATCTTATGAAACAGTGAAGAATTTAACCGAAGAGCAAAGAAACATTGCCAATTTCTGGGATTGCAATCCATTTAAAATGAACATTACGGGTCATGCGATGTTTGCAACCAAGAAAATGTCACCGGGTGGACATTGGCTAGGCATCGTGGGCCAAGTATCTCGCCAGTTGCACAAATCCTATCTAGAAACGGCGGAGGCATTTGCGCTGACATCCATTGGAATCTTTGACGGTTTTATCGCTTGTTGGGACGAGAAATAC
>CANIYB010000255.1 GCA_947471105.1 Cytophagaceae bacterium | reverse complement strand
TTAGCTGCCTTAGATGGTTTATCTAAAGATGCTTTCAGAACAGCCGTTTTAAAGGAAAGACGTATTGAATTAGCCTTCGAAAATCACCGTTGGTTTGATCTTCAAAGAACCAATACTCCAACACAATTGGCAGCCTTTATGAATGCACATGGAGCATTAGAAAAAGTAAATCCAACAGTAGCTAGAGGTGGAATTGCATTTAATGCATTGGATTACCAGTATTCTGATTTTGAATACTTTTTACCTATTCCTGCCCCACAGATTTTGATTAATAAAAATTTAACTCAGAATCCAGGGTATAATTAATTGGTAAAGTCATTATATTTATCATTCACTTGCGATGTAAATCTGAAAAGGTTTACATCGCAAGTTTTTAAAAGCCTAATTAAACAATTACGTAGCAGTGCAAAATAATTTACTCAACGAACTTTGGCAAATTTCAGGCCGACTACATCCTTTAGTCGTTCATTTTCCCATCAGTTTGCTTTGGGTAGGTCTATTACTTGAATGCATTGCATGGAGAAAAAAATCAGACCAATTTCAATCTGCCATTGGTGTGATTTTGTGGGTGGGGACAATCACAGCGGCTCTGGCCGTTGGCCTAGGGTTTATTTTAATCAATCAAGACGACTATACTGGAAATACCATCACCATACATCAGTGGTCTGGCATTGTAACCGCTATTTTATCGGGATTAACGCTATATGCCTTCATATCTAAAGAATCAAAAAGCTACCGATTACTATTATTTTTAACTGTTTTGGGGGTAAGTTTTGCAGGTCATTATGGAGCCATGTTAACACATGGAGAAGACTATTTAGATCTAACCAAAGAAGAAAAAACTCAAAAAATTGCTTTGAATCCTTCACTCCATGTGGAGAAATTACAAGGTGATATAGACCAGAATCAAAAACAAGATTTGGGTATTGAGGCTAGAAATATCTTAGCAAATCACTGCTATGACTGCCATAGCATCAAAAAATCAAAAGGGAAATTACGCTTAGATGCATTAGCATATATTTTAAAAGGGGGTAAAGAAGGTCCTGCCTTGGTCGTTGGCCATCCAGAAAAAAGTGAAATGATTCGTCGGATTAAACTTCCTGCGAGCGATGATGACGCCATGCCTACCAAAGGTAAAAGATTAACTAAAAAAGAAATTGAAATATTGGAAGTGTGGGTGAAGCAAGGGGCTCCTTGGCCTAGTACAGCTTTAAAATCCACAGCTTCAGCTGCAGCTTTAGATCAAAAAACAGAATTAGCTGAAAATGTAGACCGCTTCAAAAATGTAGGTTCTTCAGAGGATCGAATCATTAATACGTCTGAAGCAACAGCTAAGGCACCGGAGGTTTTAAACGCGAACCAGTTACAAGAATTAAACATCAACGTAAGAACGATATTGGCCCACAACTGTTATAGTTGCCACAATGCTACTAAAACCAAAGGGGGATTACGCTTAGACAAGAAAGAATTTATTTTTAAGGGTGGAGAGGATGGACCTATTTTAGTTCCCGGAAATCCTGAAAAAAGTGATATGATCCGCCGTGTCAAACTTCCTTTTGGCCATGATGATGCAATGCCAACCAAAGGCAAGCGTCTTAGCAAAGAGGACATTGCTATGTTGGAATATTGGATCCAACAAGGTGCTCCATGGCCTACAGGTCCAGAAAAAAGTTTGTATCGAGTAGCTTCATTAGAGCCTAGAATGCCTGCTTTGCCAAAGGCCTCGTCTGGATTAAATCAGCCGATAGATTTATTTGTCAATGAATATTTTAAGAAACATAAAATTTCTTGGCAAAAGTCGGTGGATGACAAAACCTACATTAGACGCGTATATTTAGATGTTACCGGTTTGTTACCTAGCCCAGAAAGCATCAACGATTTTGTAAAAGATACCAAAGCGAATAAAAGAGAAATATTAGTAGACAAGCTTTTAGCCAACAATGAAGGGTATGCCCAACATTGGTTGACGTTCTGGAATGATGCTCTTCGCAATGATTACACCGGAACGGGATACATTACGAATGGCCGATTTGGAATAACTAAATGGCTTTATGGTTCATTAAAAACCAATAAACCTTATGATACTTTTGTTAAAGAATTAATAAGTCCGACCAAAGAATCAGAAGGGTTTATCCGTGGAATTCAATGGCGGGGAACCATAAATTCCAGCCAAAGCACTGAAATGCAAGCGGCTCAAAACGTATCCCAAGTACTCTTAGGATTGAACTTAAAATGTACCTCATGCCACGATAGTTTTATCAGTGATTGGAAGTTGGACGACGCCTATGCTTTTGCCAACGTATTCTCTAGCAAAACCTTAGAAATTCACCGCTGTGATTTGCCAACGGGCCGCATGGCGGGTTATGGTGTTTTGTACAATTCACTAGGTAAAATTAAAGAAACCAACATCACGGCGGAGCGCTTAGTGTCTTTAGCCGATATTTTAGTCCAAAAGAAAAATGGACGTTTATACAGAACGTTGGTTAACCGCGTGTGGGCCCAATTAATGGGAAGAGGAATTGTGGAGCCGGTTGACATGATGGACAACGAACCATGGAGCCAAGATTTATTAGATTGGCTAGCCTCTGACTTTACGGCTAATGGCTATGACATGAAGCGATTAATGAGACAAATTTTGATATCTAAAACCTATCAAACACCAGCGATGGGCCTTAAAGAATCACAAATGCTAACTGCATCAAACTTTGTGTTCAAAGGAATCATGAAACGCAGAATTACAGCGGAACAATTTGCAGACGCAGTAAGTCAATCCTTCTTTCCTCTTTACACGGATTCAGCATTGGTGAAGAAAATGTTGCCAGCCGATATTAAAAATGATATTCCATTTGCCCGAGCGTCCTTAGTCAAAAACGATCCTTTTTTAACTGCCTTAGGAAGACCTAATAGAGAAAATGTTTCCACTAGTCGTATTTCGCAGGCCAATTTACTTCAGGCCTTGGAATTGACCAATGGCAACAAATTCAATTTGTCCTTGCGAAAGGGAGCCGAGATTTGGGCACAAAAATATCAAACAGGGGAATCCCTAGTTAAAGCCTTATATTTGAAGGCTTTAGGAAGAGAGCCTAGTCTTAAAGAAATTACGTTAGCGGTTAAATATATCGGGAAAAAGCCAAGTGTGGAAGGGATACAAGATTTAGTTTGGGCGGTTACTTTACTCCCTGAATTTCAATTAATTATTTAATTATTATTGCAATGAAAAACCAATGGAATAGACGTGAGTTTTTACAAAATACCAGCGCCGCCACAATCGCGGCTTTGGGCATGAGCTCTCCTATTGCGAGTTTAATGGCGGATCCAACGAGCCCATTAGCCAAAAAAGCGGCCACAGCAGATACCGTTATTTTGTTATGGATGGCTGGTGGTATGGCGCATACGGAAACTTTTGACCCCAAAAGATATACTCCGTACGAAAAAGGAATGGAGGGCAATCGGGTGTTAAGTACCTTCAAATCTATGCCAACGGCCATAGATGGGGTAAATTTTTCAGAAGGTCTTCAGTCGGTAGGAAGTGTCATGGATAAAGGAACGGTAATACGCTCTTACGTGGCTGCAGATTTAGGCCACATCCTTCACTCACGCCACCAGTATCATTGGCATACCAGTTATGAACCCCCTCAATCCGTAGCTGCACCTCATATTGGGGCATGGATTTCAAAAGAATTGGGACCTAAAAATCCCGTAATTCCTTCCTTTATCGACATAGGCCAGCGCTTTACCGTCGGCGAAGCGGAAGAATTAAAAGCATTTCACACCGCTGGATTTTTGGGTAATGAGCATGGACCATTCTTAATTCCGGATCCAAGTCAAGGTTTAGAAAGTGTGCGTCCACCGGTAGGAATGGACATGAAGCGATTTGA
>CANIYB010000254.1 GCA_947471105.1 Cytophagaceae bacterium | reverse complement strand
GATTCATCATGAAACTAGATTGATAAGCAAAACTAGAATACATCATTGGCCCATACATGGAGGACATGGATCCATAATAATACGGATCTGACAGACGCCAAGAGGCTAATGGAGAAGCCCAACGAGAACCAAAACCGGTTCCAAAAGTGATGAATGGATTGGTATACCAACTATTCCAAGGATTAGCGTTCATCAAACCCGATGAAAAACCATTGGCATACCCTTGATCATATTGACTGGCATAAACGGCTCGAGAATTTAAATAATTAGGTTCAGCTGCATTAGCTAATCCATCTTCTTCTTCGATTAAAGTGGCATCGTCTTGAAAGTCTAGAAATTCAGACTTCTTCTTTTTCTTAGGTATTGCAGCAGCCTGAACAGGATTATCGTACAGGTCATCGGCGACCAATTTTGATTGGCTCGTCACATCAGAAGAATTATTTTGAACAACGGTACAAGCTTGTATAAAAAATAAACCAACAAGCAACAAAAATAAAATCAAGTGATTTTTCATTGGATTTGAATGTTATACATGTTAAAAACCTAGGACAAAACTGTATCTTTGTCCCCAACAAATTTGAGACAAAAAAAGTTTACAAATAAAACGATAAATATCTTTAAAATTACGATTTCAAATAATATATATGAGTAAATCCCTACCAAGTCGCGCCGAGAACTATTCTGAATGGTATAATGAATTAGTTAAACGAGCTGATTTAGCTGAAAATTCTGCCGTGAGAGGTTGTATGATCATTAAACCTTATGGGTATTCAATCTGGGAGAAAATGCAAAGGGCCTTAGACGATATGTTTAAAGAAACGGGACACACGAATGCCTATTTCCCTTTATTTATTCCTAAATCGTTCCTTTCCAAAGAAGCTTCACACGTAGAAGGATTTGCCAAAGAATGTGCGGTAGTTACTCATTATCGATTAAAAAATGATCCGAATGGCGGAGGGGTTATTGTGGACCCAGATGCCAAATTAGAAGAGGAATTGATCGTTCGACCTACCTCCGAAACAGTTATTTGGTCCTCATACAAAAACTGGATTCAATCGTACCGAGATTTACCCTTATTGATTAATCAATGGGCCAATGTGGTTCGATGGGAAATGCGCACGCGCCTTTTCCTACGAACAGCTGAGTTCTTGTGGCAAGAAGGTCACACGGCCCATGCGACTAAAAAAGAAGCCATTGCCGAAACCGAGCAAATGCTCGAAGTATATGCGGAGTTTGCTGAAACTTTCATGGCGATGCCCGTATTAAAGGGAATAAAAACAGCTAATGAGCGATTTGCGGGAGCGGAAGAAACCTATTGCATCGAAGCATTAATGCAAGATGGGAAAGCATTGCAAGCAGGCACATCTCATTTTCTAGGTCAAAATTTTGCTAAAGCTTTTGACGTAAAGTTTCTAAGCAAAGAAAACCAATTGGATTATGTGTGGGGAACTTCATGGGGAGTGTCAACCCGATTAATGGGTGCTTTGATCATGGCACATTCCGACGATCAAGGATTAGTTTTGCCTCCCAAATTAGCACCTATCCAAGTCGTTATTGTTCCTATTTACAAAGGAGATGAGCAATTGAACTTGATCAAAGATAAAATAGATCCATTAGTTAAAGCTTTGAAAAAACAAGGGGTATCGGTAAAATTTGATACATCAGAAAATCAAAGTCCTGGATTCAAATTTGCTGAATACGAATTAAAAGGAGTCCCTATTCGCCTAGCAATTGGCGGTAGAGATATTGAAAACGGAACCATTGAACTTGCTAGAAGAGATACCAGAGAAAAAACGAGTATGCCTTTCGACGGAATCGAGCAAGTGGTGATTGACACACTTAATGATATTCAGGAAAAGATTTATGCCAAAGCATTCGCATTCCGCGAGTCAAATACCCACGAAGTAAATAGCTGGGAAGAATTTCAAACGAAAATCGAAGAAGGTGGATTCATCTCGGCACATTGGGATGGCACTTCGGAAACGGAAGAAAAAATAAAGGAGTTGACCAAAGCAACGATTCGTTGTATTCCTTTGGGAGTCAAAAAAGAAACGGGTAAATGTGTTTTGACTGGGTCAACCTCTGAGCACCGAGTGATTTTTGCTAGAGCTTATTAGTAGAGACGCGATACCTCGCGTCTAAAAACCCTAACCTGAGACGCGATACCTCGCGTCTAAAAACCCTAACCTGAGACGCGATACCTCGCGTCTAAAAACTCTGACCTTTAGAGACGCGATACCTCGCGTCTTATTTGATAATTTGATTTAAAACCTCTAATACGCGATCGATTTCTGCCTTCGTATTATTTTTCGAAAACGAGAATCGAACGGCTGCACCCTCCGCATTTGGATTAAGAGCGGTCAGCACATGAGAGCCCACAGAAGTTCCGCTAGAGCAAGCACTCCCTCCTGAGGCTGATATTTTTTCAATGTCTAATTTAAATAATAGCATATCTCCATCTTGAATCTGAGGAAAGCGTACATTCAAAACCGTATATAAACTTTTATCTAGGTCGGCTGAAAGTCCATTAAATTCAATGCCTGGGAAATTATTCTGTAAACCCTGGATGAAATAAGTTTTCAGATCTTTTATATGAGTTTCGTGAGCAGCCATTTCTTTGTAAGCTAAAGAAAGAGCTTTGGCTATTCCCACCATTCCATACACATTTTCTGTGCCTCCCCGTTGATTCCGTTCTTGGGCACCCCCATGCATCAAAGGGGAAAACTTCGTGCCTGATTTGGCATAGAGAAAACCTATTCCTTTGGGACCGTGGAATTTATGTCCGGCGCCAACTAAAAAATGAACCGGTAATTCTTGCACATTGTGTACAAAATGCCCCATGGTTTGAACCGTATCTGAGTGAAATAGAGCACCATATTTTTCACATAAATTACCCACGGCATGTAAATCCAATAAATTCCCGATTTCATTATTGCCATGCATCAAACTCACTAATGCGTTGGTCGAGGTCGATAACAAACTTTCCAAATCAGCTAAATCAATAACTCCATTCGCATCTACCTTGACCATTTTCAGGTCAACCATCCCCAATTTTTCCCATGCCTCCGCCGTATGTAAAACGGCATGATGCTCTAAAGGAGAGGTGATAATTGTCTTCACTCCGCCATATAAGACGGCAGATTGAATCACCGTATTATCTGCTTCCGTACCCCCGGAAGTGAAAAATATTTCGGAAGGCGAAGCATTTAATAATGTGGCAATCGTCTTTCTAGCTTTTTCAACAATCACTTTGGCTTGTCGGCCATGCGAGTGAATCGACGAGGGGTTTGCCGTAAACTGCTCAAAATAGGGCTGCATTTCCTTCCATACCTCAGGATCTATGGGGGTAGTAGCCGCATTGTCTAAGTAAATCGGCGATTGTGTTGAATTCATACCTTATTATTTGGCGGCAATTTCTTTGATTACCTGTATAATTTGTTGTGCAAGTGTATTGGCTTCTTCCTCGTTAGGGGCCTCCGCATAAATCCGAATGATGGGTTCGGTATTTGATTTTCTTAAATGTATCCAGCGATCTGGAAAATCTATTTTTACGCCATCGATCGTGTTAACCTGTTGGTCTTTATATTGCTCAGCCACCGTCGATAAGATTAAATCTACATTCAAATTGGCCGATAACTCGATTTTATTTTTTGAAATAACATATGAAGGGAAAGTAGCGCGTAGTTCTGAAGTTTTAATCCCTTTTTGGGCTAAATAAGTCAGAAATAAACCAATCCCAACCAAAGCATCCCGACCATAATGTGATTCAGGAAAAATAACGCCTCCATTGCCTTCTCCGCCAATAACTGCCTGTTGAGCCTTCATTTGGTTGACGACATTGACCTCGCCAACAGCCGCCGCAAAATAGCTACCTCCAT
>CANIYB010000253.1 GCA_947471105.1 Cytophagaceae bacterium | reverse complement strand
TGGACATCCGAGTTTTTCCACCCGAATAGACATTTGTAGATGATCTGACAATCACAGAAGTTATCGGTAATCCACCCAAAAATCCACTAGTTAAATTGCCAACTCCTTGGGCGACCAATTCCCTGTCGGCAGACGAAATTCTTTTTAAAGGGTCTAGCGAATCTATGGCCTCCAAAGAAAGCAATGTTTCTAAACTGGCCACAATAGCCAGTGTGATGGCAATGGAATAGATAGCAGGATTAGTTAAATAATTCCAATCTGGTCTAGCAAGTCCCCCAGCTAATTCTCCAATGGAATTGAATAAAGGTAAATTAACCATGTGCTCTTGGGAATTACCCAAATACAACTCCGGGGAATATATTTTTAGCATCTCATTCGTTAGCACTCCGATTAACACCACAAACAACGAAGCGGGAATTGCCGTCAAAAAAGTAATTTTTCGAATGATCCAGGGCCAAGAAAACAAAATAAGAAGCCCTGAAAATGCGATGATAAATGCTCCGGGTTTTAGGGTATCAAAAGCCGATAGGATTTCAGAAAATGTATTTTGACCATCAGAACTTTGTGTGAACTCAAACTCTCCTATAAAATCCAAATCATCCCCAATCGCATGAGGAATTTGCTTTAAAATAATAACAATTCCAATGGCAACCAGCATGCCTCGAATCACTGAAGATGGGAAAAAGCTCCCAATCTTACCTAATTTAAGGACACCTAATGCCACTTGGATCAATCCTGCTAAAATAACAGCCACCAAAAACCCTTGAAATGAACCAAGAGTAGTAATGGCATTGGCCACAATGATGGTAAGGCCAGCTGCTGGGCCACTGACAGATAATTCAGACCCAGAAATGAGGGTAACAATAATTCCTCCTACAATACCAGCAATTAAGCCAGCCATTAAGGGCGCTCCTGAGGCAAGCGCTATTCCAAGACATAAGGGCAATGCGACCAAAAAAACGGCAATGCCTGATTTCCAATCACCTGAAATGATGGATTTAACATAATGAGTAATATTCATATTGAGTATTTAAAATTTCTAAAAAATGGAAATTTAGGCAATCAATATAAAGTCGGGCGGGGTAAATTGAGGTTTTAAAAACGGCTTTGAAAGCCTAGGTTGTGAATGTAATGAAATTAACCTTTCCTTGAAATTTACGTAAGTAAACGGAATGTCTTTTTTGGGAAAAGTACAAGATAAATTAGGTTCGTCCTCATCGTTTTCTTCATCACCCTCTTCTTCCTCTTCAGCGCTATTTGATGTGTTTATTTGGACATTGGAGTCATGAGCATGAAAACTTTCTTCGGTATGCCAAGTAAATTGAGATGAGCTATTTTGTGAAGTGGCTGATTGCGCAACTTGGGAATAAAACATCATTCCAAGAGACCAAAGCAAAACCATAAACAAACAATATGCTTTCATTAATCAAATTTTTGATTATTCTGATAGATAATTTTCCCTTGGGAATCTCGTTCCACCATTAATATGGGTTCTGATGCATCAAATTTATCTTTCCCATATCGCCACTCTTTTTTTAATCTTCCTCCAGTGCCGAACTCGTAATATTCACGCCAACGGCCTATTCTGACGGAATCATCTAATTTACCATCTTCTTTCAAATTACCACTCGGATAAAAAGACAAATAATTACCTCTTGTTTTCCCATAAAAATTTGGGATTACTTGTTTAATTTTCTTTTTAGTGTCGTCATGGTACGTAATACTTGAACCAGCTAAAAAACCACGTTCATAATAAACTTTAGTCTCTAACTCATTTTCAGGCCCAAAAGTTTCCCAGCGACCATCTTTTGTTCCCATATAGAAAAATCCTTGTTCAACGATGACATTATTGACTATTTTCTTAAAAGGACCATGGCAGATTTGCGCAGTTTTATTGTCTTTAATGGAAGAGTTTACGATGCGAGACTGATTTGGATCAAACCACCAGATTTCTTGGGCATAAGTACTAAGCGATTCATCTTCTACAAATTTGACCACATTTATTTCCTCCACCGTACTTCGGTTTCCGCTTCCATATTGGCCCAAGCGTCGATCCGTTTTAATATTTACATACTCATCTTTAGCGACCAATTTTTTCTTGATTTTCCTCGATGCGATGCTCGCTTTTACCCCGATATCTTTGATCCCAAGTTCTTCAATAAAGGCACGGCTTTCCTTTTTCCAATCCGCACTTTCTTGCTTAATTTTATCTACGTTATTTTCTAATCCAGTGGAGAGCCTTCCCCCAAGAATTCCTTTGGATTTAACGGTCGTGTCAATTACAGGCTTTTTGTTGGAGGTAATAGCGTTGTTTTGACCATAAGCGATTGCGCCCATGAGCCAAAATAACAAAACAAATAAATTCCGAATACCCATGTTTGGATTAACGCACAGATCGCTAAAAAATTTCTCAAAATTAGAAATTAAAATGATTAGATGCGTGATAATATGTAATTTGCTTAAATTTTAAAATGTTGTTGGATTAAAAATAAGCTTGAATTGGAAAAAGAGTCTAAAATATATGTAGCTGGCCATCGAGGAATGGTTGGGTCCGCGATTGTTCGAAAATTAACATCATTGGGGTACGCCAATTTATTAACCCGGACATCTGCTGAATTGGATTTAAGAAATCAGCAGCAAGTCGCAGATTTCTTTGACATTGAAAAACCTGAATATGTATTTTTAGCCGCGGCGAAAGTGGGCGGAATCGTGGCAAATAACACCTATAGGGCCGACTTTTTATATGAAAATCTAGCAATTCAAAATAACATTATCCATGGGTCGTATCTAAATAAAGTCAAGAAATTAATGTTTTTAGGGTCTTCTTGTATTTACCCTAAATTAGCTCCCCAACCCCTGAAGGAATCCTATTTATTGAGTGGGTATTTAGAGCCAACGAACGAGCCTTACGCGATTGCTAAAATTGCCGGAATTAAAATGTGTGAGGCCTATCGTGCACAATATGGATGTAATTTTATTTCGGTCATGCCGACGAACTTATACGGTACAAACGATAATTACGATTTAGTTAATTCACACGTGTTGCCTGCGATGATTCGCAAATTTCACGAGGCCAAGGAAAAAAGTGCTTCTGAAATGAGCCTTTGGGGAACAGGTTCGCCTATGCGTGAATTTTTGCACGCCGATGATCTTGCGGAGGCCTGTTTGTTTTTAATGGAAAATTACAATGAATCTGAGTTGGTCAATATAGGAACCGGCGAAGATGTGACGATTAAAAATTTGGCAGCCCTTGTAAAACAAATCGTTGGATTTCAGGGTGAAATAATTTGGGACACATCAAAACCGGATGGAACACCTAGAAAATTAATGGATGTTTCTAAACTTCATGGCCTTGGTTGGCACCATAAAATAGCATTGGAAGACGGCATTAAATTAGCCTATCAGGATTTTTTAAAATTGACTGATGCTGGTAAATAATGTCTAAGATGAAATGGTTTAGTACCTGGTTTGATTCTCCTTATTACCATATTTTATATGATCAAAGAGATGAAAATGAAGCATCAGCGTTCATAAAAGCCATTCAACAAAAGTTAAAAACTCCGAAAAACTGTTTTGTTTTAGATGCCGCATGTGGACAAGGAAGACATGCCAAAACATTACATGAGTTAGGTTTTAAAGTCGACGGGTTTGATTTGTCTCCTAAAAACATAGAGGCGGCTAATCATTATTCTGCTGAAAATTTATCTTTTTTTGTACATGATATTCGTGATCCGCTACCAAACTCGGGGGTTTATGATTTGGTTTGCAATTTCTTTACAAGCTTTGGTTATTTTGATCTCAAATCCGATAACCAAGCAGCTTTCAATTCATTAAGTACCGCATTAAAGCCGGGAGGTGTTTTTTTAATGGATTTCTTTAATCCAACGTATGT
>CANIYB010000252.1 GCA_947471105.1 Cytophagaceae bacterium | reverse complement strand
TTGCAATTAAACTCGTTGGTTCCTAACACCTTATAAGTACCGGATTCGTTGACCGTTATATTCGAACTTTGAGCCCCTGTACTCCAAGTGAATTTCATGTTGGTACTTCCTAGGGCTTTTAGCTCAACACTCTTTCCAGCACAAAATAAAGTATCACCGGTACTCTGTATGGTAGGTTTTATAGGCTGAGGTAATGTTAACATTTGGAATTCCGGAATTGTATATTGATTTCCTTTTGCGTCTTCTAGTCGAACCGTGTATTTTCCAGAGTTGATTTTATTTAAGGTGAATGAGCTATCGACCAATTTGCTCTCGTTAAACCATTTTATTTTGGTGAATACGCTTGATGTAAGTTTGGCAGTTGTTTGATTATTCAAATCACATAAAAGTGACAATTTAGGGAACTCTTTGGCGGTGATTGCTTTGCTACTTCCTGTGATTGCGGCATTTATTTTATCAGACCAAAGAGTGGCTAACTCCTCGTAAGCTGCCGGTGAAAAGTGAACACATGCGGCAATTTCATCGTTTTTTCTCGGTATTTCAACATTATCAGTATTCGGTCCACTGAAAACTTGGGGCAAATCACTTGACGTGACAACCTCCCTTTGAGCCTGTATGAAATTATTGTCCCAATAGTTGGACGTGCAAACCCCATCCACTCTTCCTGCTGCAAATGAAATCTCAGACACCAACCAAGGAACCTCAATTCCCGTTTGATTTCGTAAATTTTTGATGACGTCAATGAGTTGGTTTTTGTATTTTGTGGCTTCTGCTTTTTTTGTTTCTTCCGTATCATTCTTAAAGGTGAATGAATCGGTTTCTCCTTGATGCCATAAGATGGCTCTGACCCCATTTTTGAAACCATATAGTTCAACGGACCTTTTTAAATTTATAAAAGGATATCCTGCCGTATAATATAAATCAGGGTTATATGGGTTTTGAGATGGTTTCGGGTTGGTTTGCGAAGATTCGTACCAATTACGCATTTTAGTGCCGAGCCATGCCGCATTGATAAAACTCACTGGTACATTGTATTTTTCGGTTAACATATCCCCAAGCCTAGGCCAATAATAATTAGATAATCCCATAGGTCCAATGGTGGCTTGAGAATCTAGTTTTGAAAACTCTGTGAATGGGAATTCCGTATTGAGATCACCAATTTTTTTATTTGTGGTAGAACTATTATATGCTGTATAATAATTGTAAAAGTTAGCAACATTCACTCGGTCATCTTTTGCCCCACTACTTAAATTGGTTTCCCTAACAGAACCTTGTGCGTTTGATTGTCCAGCAATGATGAAGTTTTCACCCACGCCAACTCTTTGCAAGGAGGTTGAGTCAACTAATTTTGAATTTTTATATGTTCTTATTTTTAAGGTATACCAACCTCCTTTAACTAACACATTTTCTTGATAATAACCACCTAGAGGTGCTGTATTCAATGATGTCCAGTCAATTAAAGTGCCTTGTCCTTTTTTAACGGGCTCAAATTTGTACTGAATCAAATCTAAGTCTTGGTTGCATTTCCCCAATAATGCTATAGAGGCTTCGTTTTGAGAATTCCGTTGAAATATTTGACGATTATGAGGATATATAATAGTTGTTTGGCCTAAAGCAACCAAATTATATAAACAAATTATTGTCACTAGTATGTTTCTTAAAATAAGGAAATTCATAAATGTTTAAATCTTTTTGTAAAAATAACGTTTATTGGGATATTTAATATAATTGAACTATTTAATGGATCTAAAAGTGCAATTATTTTCAAAAAAGTTTAAGCAAGTGCCAAGGTTCTACAGAAACTAATTTTAATAGTAAAGTACAAGTTGGTGTTAGAATGTGTATCAAAGTAAACAAATAAAGTATTTTTTTAGTCTTTAACTTTTCATCAAACTGATTAATTAATTGATAAGTAATGAAAATTAAAATAAAGGAAAATGACATGCTTCTTGTTACGTCTTCAACACTTATAGAAACAATTATGTTAGCAAAAAGTATTAAAAAATAGAAAAAGGCAATTAAATAATACTTATTTCGAGTTAGACCAATTATAGTTAAAATAGGAAAAATAAAATAAAATTTAATAGAATAAAAAATAGCAAAATACAGGTTTACTCCAAACCTGAATGCAGTTCCAATATAAATTCCTGAATTTGCCCCTACGGGTGTCCTTAAGCCAAACTGAAAATATAGAACCAACCTTCCAATTCCGTAGATAAATAAACTAACGGCTAGGAAATAAAAACCTTTATTTTTTAAAACTAAAATTTTCAATAAGCCAATAAACCCTTTTGGAATTTTTGAAAATTCATATTTATTTAGGATGAAATAAATAGGCATAACCAACGAAGGAATTACGGCCCTTTCATCCACGAAAAAGCTAAAAACTAAAATAAAAATGGATATTTTTTTGTCATAAAAATAGATTGAGAGCATGAGGCCTAAATAGGCAAATGAGTCATAAAACAGCGTGTCATAATTAAATGAATGTCCAACATAGGTAAATAACATAGCTAAGACTGACCAAAATGCGATACTTGCATCATCATGCATCAACTTTTTAACGGTGCTAAAAAAAAGCCAAATAAAGGCAATTAATGAGAGTGATTGTAGGTAAAAAAGTTTTACAGCGTTTAAGTGAAATATTTTACCTACTAAATAGGGGCTAATTCTTAATTCCCTTTTCATGAAATGATCTCCTTCATCTTTGTTTTTTGTAGCTTCAAGTGGATAATCAATTTTATGGTTGACAAAATCTTGAATGAAGATTTCATTTTGACTAAAGGATTTGTTAAGCTTTTTGAACACAGATTCAGGAAAATAGATACTAGAAAAAAACAAATAAAGGGTTAGACTTAAAACTAAAGTACCAAGATTCGTGGACGTTAAATGCTGAATATATCGATTGAACCTAGAAATAAAATTGGATAAATTGGGTATCATATTTGTAAGACTAATTTATTTCAAAAGCTCCTGGATCTTTTCTCCGACCCCTTCTTTTTTAAACTCTTTGGCTTTTTTGCCATATACCCATAATGTATAGGGCAAAGGTTTTTGATGTAAGATTTCCTCCGGAATTTTAAACATGGTTGTCCCTCCTGTTTTGGTCTTGATTAATACCACTCCGTTCGCGCCGCGTACCCCGTAAATGGCTGTTGTCGATGGATCCTTCAACACATTAACTGATTCAATATCATTGGGATTTATGGTGTTAATATTGGTGATGGGCACCCCATCCACTACATATAAAGGGCTATTCGCATTGATGGAACCAAATCCTCGAATCCGAACCATCGCCGCTCCGCCAGGAGAATTATCATTGCTGACGGTCACCCCGGCAACTTGGCCAGCCATTTTTTGATTCAAAGTTCCAGCCGCTACTTGTGATAAATTTTGTGCACTCACTTCTCCCACAGCTCCATTGTTGTCACTTCTAGGTTTAGCCACGGAAGGTTCTGTAAATCTAGGAATAAATTGAATTCCTACACCCGCCGCACCTTCGGCACTCCGGCCAGACACCACGACCACTTTTTCCAATTGGCCTAGTGGAATCGCATTGGTATCCCGGTATTCCCCTTTGGTAAATAAATCCTCCGGATCATAAAAGTAGATGAACAGTGAATCTGATTTGATGGCGAATGTTCTTTGTGCTTGTTTTGCCTTGGATCCGGATGAAGTACTTGATCCAAAATATTGATTTAAAAAGGATATCAATTCACCCGAACGGCTGGTTTGTTGGGCCGCCACTGAATGATTCAAAAGAAATAACAAGGCAAAACCGACAAGTAGTTTCATTTTTATGATGCGATAATAGCGTCTAGTTTTTCATAACTTAAAATCATCGATCGAACATTATGGTAATTTATTTTCCAAGAAGTCGCCATGTGTCGCCAGATAGGCTCTCC
>CANIYB010000251.1 GCA_947471105.1 Cytophagaceae bacterium | reverse complement strand
ATATTTCTATTTGGGGTATTTCTAACAAATGCTATTATTGCTGAGATCATTGGTGTTAAAATTGTCAGTATTGAAAAAACATTAGGTTTTGCACCTTTGCAAATGATGACATTTTGGGGCGATAAATGGGACTTAAATCAAACGGCCGGTGCTTTAAACTGGCCTTTAGTATTTATCACCTCAGATATCATTAATGATTATTTTGGAAAATCAGGTGTCAAATTTATATCCTATACAACCGCATTTTTCATAGCTTTTGCTTTCCTAATTATCTATACCGCTACCTTGTTGGTTCCAGCGGATTTCTGGATAGAAGTTAATAAAGGAATCAATATTAATGAAGCTTTTAGTCGAATTTTCAGACAGGGATTGGGGATAATAACAGGTTCCTTAACCGCGTTTTTAATTAGTCAAATAATCGATGCTACTGTATTTGAAAAAATCAAAAAGACTACTGGCAACAAGCATATTTGGTTAAGAGCTACGGGGTCAACCTTAATATCCCAACTAATAGATAGTTTTTTAGTCATCGGAATAGCATTTTATGCTTTTGGAAATTGGTCCATAAGTCAATGGATGAATGTATCCTTAAATAACTATTTCTATAAATTTTTTGTAGCTATACTGTTTACTCCTTTGCTATATTTAGCTCATTATTGTATTGAAAAATACCTAAAAAAGGAAACAAACTAATTTCGCCTTCTAATATTATCCAAAATAATACCCGCTGAAATAGCCACATTTAAAGACTCGGCATTGCCCCAACTCGGTATTTTAACATGATCTGTCAAAACGTCTTTAACACTATTTCGAATGCCTTCTGATTCATTTCCAAAAATGATAAATCCATTAGAAGGAAATGAATACTCATGAATATTTTTACCTTCCAAACTAGCTCCAATGATTGGGATATCATTAAATTGATTTAAAAACTCAAAAATATCTAAATACAAAAACTTTATGCGATGAAAAGATCCCATGGATGCTGAGATAACCTTAGGATTATAAAACTCAGTGGTATCAGAAGAGCACACGAGTTGGTTAATCCCATACCAATCACAAATTCTAAGAATAGTTCCCAGATTCCCAGGATCTCGTACACCATCCAATACGACAGTATATCCACTCGTAAAGTCAAAGTCACTATGATCGAATTTTTGTGATTTTACAATAGCAAAACCATATTCATTCGTGGTTAGGCTTGAATATTTAATAACATTACTTTCAGATTCAAAATAAATGGGAGTTTCACCACAATTTAATTTAGAATTAAATTCTTTATTATTTAATACAATAAATTCGATTTGTAAACTTGAATCTACTAATTCTCTTATTCCCTTCTCCCCTTCTACTAAAAATAGATTATTATCAATTCTCCCTTTTTTTGAATGTAGGGAATTGATTAACTTTATTTGATTATTAGATAATGTCATTTGAAAATTGCTCAATTAATATTCTTATCACTTATTATATTCCTTGTAACATCTTGTTCTGGGTACAAAAATTACCGTATTCCCTATACAACTGTCAATGAAATTAGATTACAAGGACAAAAAAAAATAAAAATAGATGATATAAAATCAAATATAACGGGTTTAAAAGAAAGCAACCTAAATTATTTATCAATAAAATACAGTTCATACTTAAGAGATAAAAGAAAAACAAATGATTCCACGATCGCGATAAAGAAATTCTTTAAATTTTTTAATCGAAAACCTGTACCATTCAATCCTTTAACCTTAGAAAACAACAAATTAGCCTTATTAAAATTTTACCGCAATAAGGGCTATTTAAAGACACAGGTATCATATTCGGTCGATACATTAAGTGTAGACAACAAACTGGTCAACATTACTTATTCATTAATTGAAGGCCCTGAAAGTATTTTCACTAAAGAAGATTCTATTTTAGCCAATAATACCGTCATTGAGAAAGAATTAAGAAACTATATCAATAAGTATAGCTTATTACATAAGTATTCAAATTTGGATCTTGATTTGTTGAAAAATGAAAAGGAAAATCTTTCAAATCATTTCAAAAACTTAGGGTATTTTAATTTTTCACCCGATTTTGTCGGAATTAAAATTAATGACCTAAAAGACACTAGCTTACAGAATATAAGTTTAATATATCAAATTCCTAACACTAAAAATTTTGTTACTAATCAAGCTTATGATCGATTATTCAGATTCGGCCCCATTGATTTTAAAGAATTTTACGCAGGAGAACAATCAGAATCTTCCATTAATAAAACCCCTACCTTCACCCCTCAATTAAAAAAATTAATATCCATTCACGAAGGAGATTTATTTTCAATTGACAAAACGACTCATAGCCTTCAAAATATATATGAGACGGATCAATTTAAGTCTGTTTCAATTCAATACGATACTATTTCCACTCGGTTATTCCCAAAAATAGAATTAACAAGAAACGATAAATATAATATTTCAACTGAACTAGGTGGAAGTGCCTTCCGAGGAATACCTGGCCCTTTTTTATATAATTCGTTTAAAATAAGACGTGTATTTACAGAATTGGATTATTTAGATTTTTCAGCCCGATTAGGATTTGAAGCTCAGGCTGGATTTATAAATACAGATTTAACCAGAAAAAACTTGGAGATTAATTTAGGAGCCACAGCTAATTTCCCTACGCTTTTTTTACCTGAAAAATTCACTAGAAAATTAGGTTATTTTTATGGAGCCAAAACTCAATTAGGGTTTGGTTATGATTATATTGATAGACCAGAATATGTAAGGACAAATTTTAAAATACTTCAAAGATATCTTTGGAAAAAAACTCCCTTTGAATTTTTTCAATTATCATTATTTGATTTAAATATTATAAATACAAATTACCCCAATACTGAAACCTCTAAATTATTTACAAATTATTTAGATGATTTAAGAATAAAAGGAAATAACTTATTTAGAAGCTTCAACCCCAGTTTTGTATCCAGTATAAACTTTCTATATACTTACCGTACCTTCTTTCCATCCAATCAATTAATAGAAGGTAAATCATTTATTATAGGCTTAGAATCAGGTGGAACAACATTGAATCTTTTTGGCGAAAAGAAATTAAAATTTGTAGAAGACTTTTTAGGAAACAAAGAAACAATGCAGTTTTACCGTTTTTTAAGAATGAATATCGATTATAGAAAGTATATATTTTTAGGTCAGAAAAGGAATTCTCAATTAGCTTATAAATTCATCGGTGGAATTGCTTATGCCTACGGAAAAGAAAATGATTTTCAATTACCTTATGAAAAAAACTTTTTTATAGGAGGTCCTAGTTCACTAAGAGCATGGAAACCTAGAAGATTAGGTCCAGGTTCACGCAATACAGACACTAATTTAATTGAGCAGCCAGGTAGCGTTTTAATTGAATCATCTGTCGAATATAGATTTAAAATTTTAAAATTCTTAGGTGATATTAATGGTGCCTTTTTTGTTGATGCAGGTAATATATGGGGGATAAATTATCCTAATTCACCTTTGTCAAATTTCGAGTTAGACTCATTTATTGAACAAATAGCTGTTGGTACAGGTTTTGGCCTTCGTTGGGACTTCAACTATTTTATATTACGACTTGATATGGCTGCTAAAGTTATCAATCCAGCAAAACCCAAAAACGAAAAGTGGGTATTTAATCAAATATCACTAAATACGTCAGATAACCCAATTGAATTTAATATAGGCATCGGTTATCCGTTTTGATGAAAATTTATTTTCTAGAAATAGCTTTCAAAGCCTTCTCTGCTATTGATACGGCATTTAAACCATATTTATCCATTAAATCTGCTGGCTTTCCAGATTCCCCAAAAGAATCATTGACACCTACAAATTCCTGTGGCAAAGGCATATTGCTAGCTAAAAATTGAGCAATGGAATCACCTAATCCACCATTAATTTGATGTTCTTCT
>CANIYB010000250.1 GCA_947471105.1 Cytophagaceae bacterium | reverse complement strand
GCTAGCACTTGGCCACCGCCAAAAACCAAACTCCCATTTCGGTAAAAGTTTTCAAAAATACGGATAGGAAAATAATCTGTGAAATGCCCTAGCAAGGCCAAAAGCACGAGAAAGCCCCAATACAAGTGAAAATTAGCCCAAGGAATCACCATCTTATGCTTGTTCTGCCTTGGGAATAATTTGTAGTTAAAGGACGAAATAACGCCCCCCAGTACAATAACCAAGGGAAAAATAAAAGGATTGGGGAATAATATGCCAATGAAAATGGTAATTAATAGAATCAATACGTATAAAGGTCCATTGATGACTTTTTTTGCCATCACCCAGCCCGACTGCAGAATGAGTCCCACACCAACTGGAAGTACAAAATGCAAAATAGCTTTGTTTTGAAGATAAGTCATCCCAAAAGCAGCCAATGTCATGATGAAAATAGCCGGACTAATCCACATCAGCGTAGTTAAATAGGCCAAACTAGTTCCTCCCCGCTTTAAACCAATCGCAGTTAAAACCTGAGTAGAAGTAGGTCCTGGGAGAACCGAACATAAAGCATGTATTTCAAAAAGCTCCTCTTCGGATAAATATTGCTTCTTTTTGACCAAACGCTCTAAATAAAGCGCCATATGAACTTGCTGGCCACCAAATGAGGTGGAAGCCATGATTAAAACATCCCATAAAAACGCTAGATGCTTAGGCTTGTTCATGATCTACTTCGTCTTAAGACCTAATTCGATCAAGCGTTCATTTAGGAATTCTCCGGCAGACATATCCACATATAATTTTGGGAATTCATCTGATACACAAGAATCTAAGCATTTTAAATCCATTTCGGACCTTGGGTGCATAAAAAATGGAATGGAAAAGCGAGATGTTCCCATCTTTTCTCGAGGGGGGTTTACTACGCGGTGAATCGTAGACTTAAGTTTATGATTGGTTAATCGGTCAAGCATATCCCCCACATTGACCACCAATTGGTCCGGAAGTGCCGTAATGGCAATCCATTTCCCATCCATCCGTAAAACTTCAAGACCTTCAGCAGACGCCCCCATTAATAAGGTAATCAAATTGATATCTCCATGAGCCGCTGCACGAACGGCGCCAACCGGTAATGCATCTGGGTTTTCAATAGGGAAATAATGAATGGCTCTTAAAATAGAATTTCCATTGACCACTCTTGGTTCAAAATAATCCTCAGGCAGTTCTAAATAAAGCGCAATAGCCTGCAACAAAGATTTTCCAGCGGATTCTAATGTTTGAAAAGCTTCAACGGTATATTTTTCAAATTCAGGAAATTCGCTTGGAAACACATTGGAAGGATATTCATCCCAAACTGAATCCCCATCCTCTTTAAAAGGCTGACCTACATGGTAAAACTCCTTTAAATCGGGTACTTTAAAGCCTTTGGCGGTCTCTTTCCCCTTTCCGACGTACCCTCGTTGGCCCGAAATGCCAGCAATTTCATAAGGCTTTTTTACCTCATCTGCAGATTTAAAAAAAGTCTCAACTTGGTGATAAAGAGAGTTTGTAAAGGGTTCCGACAAGCCGTGGCCCTTAATTGCTACAAAACCAATGGTATTAAATGCATTGCCTAAATCTTGCACAAAATTGGCCTTTCGAGCGGGATCAGTTGACCTAAAATCAGCTAAATCTAAGGATGGAATTTCGTCTAAAAGCATATTATTTTTTTAATTTATCAAATTGTTGAGACACAAAATCCCAATTGACTACATTCCAAAACGCAGCGATATAGTCGGCGCGCTTATTTTGATATTTCAAGTAATAAGCATGTTCCCATACGTCCAAAGCTAAAATTGGGGTTCCTTTCACTTCAGCAACATCCATCAACGGATTGTCTTGGTTGGCAGTGGAAGAGATAACTAATTTCCCATCACTCCATAATAACCAGGCCCAACCCGACCCAAAACGAGTGGTAGCCGCTTTATTAAATTCAACTTTCATATTTTCAAGACTACCAAAATCTTTATTGATTTGCGCTAATAAAGAAGCACTTGCTTGCAATCCTTTTGCAGGGCTTAATAATTGCCAGAAAAAACTGTGATTCCAGTGTCCTCCCCCATTATTTCGAATGACTGCAGGTTGCTTACTCATCTGGCCCAACAATTCCTCTAAAGATAAAGAAGCTGCAGGCGAGCCTAATACGGCCTTATTTAAATTGTCGACATACGCTTTATGATGGCGATCATGGTGAATTTCCATCGTCATTCGATCGATATGTGGTTCAAGTGCATCAAAAGCATAAGGAAGCGATGGCAATGAAAAGGGCGAATTTTCAATAAAAACCCCTTGAACATCTTTCATTTTGAAACTTGAAAGTAAAAAACCACCTCCTAAAAAAGCGATTGAACTTTGCAAAAATTTGATACGTTTCATTTTATTTGTTTTATACTATTCGTAAACAATACGGCCTACTATGCTTCTGCCGAGGGTAATTTCATCTGTATATTCGAGGTCTCCACCGATGGGAATACCGCGCGCAATCGTCGATATTTTAATGGAGTAATCTGTTAATTTTTTTGTTAAATAAAAGGCGGTTGTATCCCCTTCCATCGTTGGGCTTAAACCTAAAATCACTTCTTTAACATCTCCTGAGGCCACTCGAGCCACCAAAGATTCAATCGTCAAATCCGAGGGAGATATGCCCGATAAAGGAGATATAATACCGCCGAGGACATGGTAAAGTCCTGTGTATTGCCCTGTATTTTCGATCGCTAAGACATCTCTTAAATCTTCCACCACCATCAAAATCGATTCATCGCGCTTATTGCTAGCACAAATCCCACACAAGTCTCCATCCGAAATCATGTGGCATTTAGGACAATAACGCGTTTCGGTACGCAATTGGACTACTGCATGGGCCAACTGCAATGATTGTGATTCAGGGCGTTTTAACAAGTGTAAAGCTAATCGTAAAGCTGATTTTTTACCTATCCCGGGTAATTTAGAAATTTCCTCTACAGCCTGTTCAATGATTCGCGAAGGATAGGTATGCATCATATTAGTTTTGAAAAGATTCAATTTCTGCGGATATTCCACGGCGGCAAATCTCATTTCTCATAGATACTAGTTCGTCAAATTCCCCTGATTTTACGCCACATTTACCTTTAAAATGAATCATCAAGGTACATTGTTCCGCTTGTTCAGCCGAGTGATCACAAACTTCAATCAGCGTCAAAATGACATATTCAAAGGAATTAACCTCATCATTATACACCACCAACTGATGTGCGGGCACTACTTCCTCCTCTACTTGAACCGAAATTTCTTCCTGCCATTTCTCTTGATTGCCAAAAGAAAAATGAAATTGGGAAACGTTATCTACGGAGAATTCCATATTTTTGATTCAATTAAAAATGACCTATTACAAATTTAAAAAAAAATCCTTTTAATCACCTATGTCTGTCCAATTAGCCGGTGGAATTCTAGCCATCTATTTTGCCTTACTTTTGGTCATCTCGTATTATACGTCAAAAGGAGCTGATACAAATGCATTTTTTACGGCCAACAGGCAATCCCCTTGGTGGTTAGTGGCCTTTGGGATGATCGGTACTTCCATCTCAGGATTAACTTTTATTTCCGTTCCAGGGGCCGTTGGCAAAACTTCATTCACCTATTTCCAATTAATCTTAGGTCACTCCTTTGGTTATTTAACCATTGCCCTAGTCCTAATGCCGCTATATTACCGAATGAATCTCATCTCGATCTATGGCTACCTAGAAAAAAGATTCGGTTTTTGGTCCTATAAAACAGGCTCAGCATTCTTTTTATTATCTAGGACCATCGGGTCTGCCGCTCGATTATACTTAGCTGTCAATGTACTCCAAATAGCTATTTTTGCGCCCATTGGCGTTCCATTTGTCGTCACCGTTTTTATTTCCATCGCACTTATTTGGTTGTATACGCACCGAGGAGGGGTACAAACCATTATTTGGACCG
>CANIYB010000249.1 GCA_947471105.1 Cytophagaceae bacterium | reverse complement strand
GAAACAAATGACTACATCTCCTGATTCAATATTTCCTTTTGGGGTACCATCGGCATTTGTCATAATGATGGGTTTGATAAACTCATCCGTCACACCATCTGCATAACTTTTAGCGATAGAGGCTAAAACGTCTTGGCTCGCATCACCGATTCCGTGAACCATCGCGTTATAAGCAAGGGCTACCCGCTCCCAGCGATTATCGCGGTCCATCGCAAAATAACGACCTGTAACGGTTGCAATTTGCGTATTGGTTTTTAGGGTATGTTGGTATAAATCAGTCAAAAAATTTAAGCCCGATTTAGGATCCGTATCGCGACCGTCTGTAAATGCGTGAACAAAGACCTTTTTTAAACCCGCCTCCGAAGCGGTGGTCAACAACGATTTCAAATGCTCGATGTGGGCGTGAACACCGCCATCAGATACGAGGCCAATAAAATGAACTGATTTGTTATTTTTGGAAGCATAATCAAAGGCCTTGGCTAGTTCTACTTCCTGGCCTAAGGTATTTTCTTTAACTGCTTTATTGATTCTAACTAAGTTTTGATAGACCACTCGGCCTGCGCCTAAATTCATGTGTCCCACTTCCGAATTCCCCATTTGGCCTTCCGGCAAACCCACAGCCAAACCAGATGCTTCTAATTTTGCATGCGGATACTTTTGATAAAGCGAATCGATAAAAGGTGTTTTGGCCGCGTCGATGGCGGAAACTTTTGGGTTGGTCGCTATGCCCCAACCATCTAAAATCATTAATACTACTTTTTTATTCACAGAAATTTTGCTTACAATTTTATAAAATTAACCAAAATACAGATAAATGTCTATTGTCGATCGGTCATTTGTTGGGACAATGCCAAAATATCTTTCACCTCAATAATATTTTTATCATGGCCAAAAACCGCACACTCAATCATTGCCTTCCCTAATTCCGATAACCTAGATGTGTGGTTGGGTATGACTACTTTGAAAAATGGGTAAATCCAATCAATGTATTTATAATAGGGTAGTGTATTTTTCATCCCAGCAGTCGGTTGCAAGTACCCCGGTCTAAATGCATACGTATTTTTAAAGCCTAATTTAGCCAAGTCATTTTCCGTTTTTCCCTTAACTCGCGCCCACATGACTGATCCTTTTTCTGTGGAATCCGTTGCGGAACCTGAAATATAAGAGAAGGTCATGTTGGGATTTGATTTTGCCAAAATACTGGCAAAGCCAATCGTCAAGGTATGTGTTTTCAACGTAAATTCATCTTCTTTCATGCCGATGGAAGAAACCCCCAGGCAAAACAAACAGGCATCGTATGATTTGACAATTTCACTCAAACTCTCTGGTTTATAAAAATCAAGCAATTGGAATTCTTTCAATTTTGGATGAATGTAACCCGCAGGCTTACGTCCGATCACTAAAACCTCCTCGATGAATGGCGAGTTCAGTGCTTCATGCAGGACCCCCTCGCCCACCATTCCCGTGGCACCGGTAATTATAATTTTGATTTTAACTTTTTCCATAGTAGAATTGAATATATTTTAATTAAAAAACTTCCAAAAAATGACTGACCGACGTACATTTATTCAACAATCTGGGCTGATGGCCGCGGGATTGTCAAATGGCTTAAACGCTCCTGCCTCTATGACCTTTATACATCACGTACTTTTTTGGGCCAAAAACCCTGAAAATCAATCCGAAAAAGATCAATTATTCAAGGCCCTAAAATCCTTAGGCAAATTACCTATGATTCAATCTGCTCATGTGGGAAAGCCTATCGTTACAGACTTTGACAAACCCGTTACAGAAGCAAGTTATACCTTTTCTGTGGTGTTAATCTTTGATAACGCTGAAAAAGAAAAGGAATATCTATATCATCCGTTGCATAAAAAATTCATAGATGACAACAAGCATTTATGGGGAAAAGTTCAAGTTATTGATTCCCAAATGATCTAAAATCTATCCTGATTATTTCCTTACGTGCTCATTAAATTTTCAACGAAATTTAGTGAGCATGTTTTTTTGCTAAATAAAACATTCCGGCGCCTGATAAAACTAAAAGGGCGAGGCTAACAAAGTCTTGCCAATGAGCGCTTTGTGGATTATTCCATAAATATTCAATCGATTTTGCCTGCATGCCCGTCCAAACGGCCAGCAAAGTTCTGGGTAACATCCCCAATGTCCCTGCAATAAAAAATTTCTGAGTACTTACTCCCAAAAATGCCATAATGGCGTTCGTGATTGCAAAGGGAAATACGGGGGATAGTCGGGCTAAAAATACCCAAGAAAATGAATTCGACTGAACATGGTCTAAAAATGAAGCTGATTTAAATTTTGATTTAATGAAAGTCAAAATAGCCTCTCCTTTAAATAATTTAGCCACAAAAAAACCGAGCAATGAAGCCAGAGAATAGGCAATGATTATTGGTATTATGCCGTTTAATCCCCAGATGTACCCCGTAAACAAAGCAAAAAAAGTCGTTGGGCTAAAAGCGAGACCCATGATAAAAATGGCTAAAAACCAAAAAACAAAAAGGTCAACGCCCTGTAAAGATTGAAAAAAATCAGGATTAGAAATGGCATAATAACCCAAGACACTGCTTGAAACTAAAGGCAATGCCCCCATCCAAACAAGGTATAAAAATTCAATAATCATTTTGCGACTAAATGGCATGAGCTTGGGTTGGGCCAACAAAGATACATCAGTTTTCATAATGCAAGCCCTTTTCCCTACCTTTGCAACGCGTTTTGCGCATTAATTTTTCCATATGAACATTGCTATTATTAAATATAATGCGGGTAATGTGGCTTCGGTCATGTATGCTTTAGATAGAATCGGGGCAAAATATACATGGACAGATGATGAAAAAGTAATCCAAGCCGCTGATAAAGTGATCTTTCCTGGAGTAGGTGAAGCGAGTACGGCCATGGCCTATTTAAAGGAGAAGAAGTTAGATCAATTAATTCCTTCGCTTAAGCAACCGGTATTAGCGACCTGCATTGGAATGCAATTATTATGTAAACATTCGGAGGAAAATGACACGGATTGCATGGGCGTTTTTGATGTAAACATTACTCGTTTTCAATCCAATACTTTAAAAATTCCGCACGTAGGTTGGAATTCCATCCAAGCCCGTGGGCAAAACGACCTCATGAAAGGTTTGAATGAAACTGAATTTGTCTATTTCGTTCACTCATTTTACGCGCCTGTTTATCAGGATACCTCAGCTACCTGTGATTATGTACAGCCTTTTTCAGCGATGTTGCAAAAGGATAATTTTTTTGCGGCACAATTTCATGCTGAAATCAGTGGAAAAGTAGGCCAAAAAATCGTCCAAAACTTTTTAGATTTATAATCCATTATGTTCCAAATCATTCCAGCCATAGATTTAATTGAAGGCCAATGCGTCCGTTTAACGCAGGGTGATTATGCACAAAAAAAAGTGTACTCGTCGGATCCTTTGGAAGTAGCCAAGGCATTTGAGGGCGCGGGAATTAAACGGTTGCACTTAGTGGATTTGGATGGGGCGAAGGCAAAAAAAATAGTTAATATCCATGTTCTAGAGCGGATTGCCCAAGGAACTTCGTTGCACATCGATTTTGGTGGTGGCGTTCAATCCGATGAAATGATCGACTTGGCCTTTTCGGCGGGAGCATCTCAAATAACAGCCGGAAGTATTGCAGTTAGAAATAGGGACATGGTGATAGGTTGGTTCCAAAAATATGGAGCGGACAAAATCATTGTAGGCGCAGATGCCCATCATGAGCAAATCGCTGTTTCGGGTTGGCAAGAAAATTCAAATATTTCCATATTTGACTTCTTGGCCGATTATGAAAAAGCCGGTGCTCGCTACATTATTTCTACGGATGTGGCCAAAGACGGTTTATTGCAAGGCCCCAGCTTTGAATTATATGAAAAAATACAAGCTCAAAATCCTAGTTTACACATCATCGCCAGTGGCGGGGTAGCGAGCATGGACGATT